>JBCCLV010000080.1:0-18813 GCA_039026695.1 Bacteroidota bacterium | reverse complement strand
CCCCAACCCAATCTGGACTGAAATGCCTCTCCTCGGGTCCTGGCATAAAATTTATCCTGACCAAAGTATCCGCTGATATAGAGTTTATTTCGCTCGTCAAATTCATGATTTACTTTGGCGTTCAGGTCGTAGAAATAGTATCCGCCGCGTTCGTCCGTGCCACTTGCTGCGACAAAAGGAGCAGCCAAAATATCAATATAAGTTCTGCGTCCGCTGACCACAAATGAGGTTTTCCCCTTAGAAATCGGTCCTTCTAGCAGAAGAGATGAAGAGATAAGTCCAACGCCAACTTTGCCATGGATCTCCTCCTTGTTACCATCTTTCATATCCAATTCCACTACCGAAGATAATCGGCCTCCAAAACGAGCAGGGAATCCGCCTTTGTATAGTTCAATGGATTTAATTGCATCCCCATTAAAAGTGGAGAAAAACCCAAATAAATGGCTGGCATTATAAACGACAGCATCGTCAAGAATGAGCAGGTTTTGATCAGGGCCGCCACCACGCACATACAGTCCACTTGCTCCTTCACTCCCAGACTGCACTCCTGGCATCAGCTGTAGTGCTTTTAAGACGTCTTTCTCTCCCAGGAGTGCCGGAATATTCTCTACACTCCTGGTAGAAAGTGAAATGTTACTCATTTGAGCATCTTCGCTCAGCTTATCTAAGAGTTCCGCATTGACCACTACCTCATCGAGTGAGGTGACTGAAGGCTGTAAAAACTGATTTAGCGTAATATCCTCAAGTAAGTCTATTTTGATCTGCTTACTGGTGAACCCTACGGAGCTGAAAGTCAATTCATAAGATCCACTTGCCAGCGTGATAGAGTAAAATCCATAGCCATTGGTGATTACGCCGGTGTTGAGGGATGGGATCGAAATGGTTACGCCCGGTAGTAGTTCATTGCTTACCTCCTCTTTTACATATCCGCTGATTGTGAACTTAGCTTGCTGACTATTCACACTCATAATAAATAGGCATAGAATGCTTACGGTAATAGGGATTCTCAAACTATTGATAAGGACAATATGGATGTGTTTTAGACCCTATTTGTGTCAAAAAGGTGGTAAGAAAAATTTTGACTTCTAGCAATTTATTTCCCCTAGATGATCCCTTAGATTTTTCTAAAGAGAAATGATCTGGCTTTGTCACCATCTGATATCATGACCTTAAGGTGCTGCTCTTCAAAGATATATTCTATCCTTTTCGGGAAATCGTGTGCTGGATTTTCGCATACAAAGCCAAACGTACTTACTGAGGTGATTTTGAAATATGTAGGAGCATCGTTATGCTTTACCTCCGCTACATAATAAAGTATCGAGTCCTTATTTATAATGCTTAGCATTTCTACAAAAGTGGTGTCTCCGGCTTTCAGTGAGATACCCATTCCAGACCACTGTTTACTTTTCATCTCCCAAGTTTCGTAAGCAGTGCGTCCTTCTGGTAGGTCTTCGCGCTTCCAGGTTCCTTCGAGCCAGGTAAAACTGGATGCCAGGTCTTGTTGTGCAGATGCACACAGAAGGATTCCGCTATTTAGCAACAGAAGCGCCATGCACTTTTTAAGTCTGGGATTTTGTAATAACATCTTTTTTGGTGGTGTTAGCAAGGTAGGTTTAGAAGCCTATAAAATTATGTAGCCTATCGTGATCAGTAAGTTGAGCTACTTTTTGAGAATTATTGTAACGGCAAAAAATTAATTGTCTTGTGAAAGCGCCTTTGGATTCAGCTAATTGACCTAAAGATAAAGCGGGAGCTTACCAGAAAATTGGTAGCTAATTACGTATTTCACGGTAGTCCACACTAGGGATTCTCTCAATACTTTTAAGGGTTGAAGCATTCAAAATCTTTGTCGCTAGTCACATTTAGTATCCATCAGTTTCGCTGCTCAAAAAGTCACGCATAAAATATGATCCGAGACATACGTCGCATTTTCATTATTCTGGCCGCAATGGTCTTCGTATTTTTTGTGGTAGAGCTCTTCTCATTCTTTAATCAAACGAAAAACGACGAGGAGTCCGCCACAGCGCGTGTAACCAGCGAACTAAAAGAAGCAAAAAACAAATTTGAAGGTCGGCTGAAAGAGCTGATGCTGCTTACCGAGTCAATAGCTGCCGATATATCAAAAAGTCCGGGTGATTCATCTAATTTGATGGTTCTTTTAAAAAGTGAGTTGGGCAAAAATGAGGATGTCTTTGGACTTGGTGTTGCCTTCGATCCGCATACCTTCATTGAGAACAGGAGGTTATTTGCTCCGTATTTTATCAGAAGAGCGGGTAATATACAATTAGAATTTATTGAAGACAGCTATGACTACTTGGAACGAGACTGGTTCAAAATTCCCATGAAAGAAGGAAAAGCCTGGTTTGAACCACCCTATTATGGAGAAGTGGCGAAGACAATCATGGCAGAATACAGTGTACCTATTTTCGACCTTTCAAAGGGTGATTCGGCAGTGATTGGCATAGTCTATCTTGATTATTCCTTGGAGGATATATCCAAGGCAGTGGATCAGCTCGATTTGGGAAAATCTGGCTATGGTATGATGTTCTCACGCGATGGTATTCTCATCGCGCATCCTGAAGGAGAGAAGATTCTTGCGCAAGAAAATATCAGCGATTTTTCAAAAGAGTGGGAAACTGAGAATCTGATTACGCTTTTTGACAGCATTGAAGTAGAAGGACAACCTTTCGTGGAGGCGATCAATACCACCAGTAGTATTTCGTGTAGAATATTTATCAGTAAGATTGAAGCCAGCGATTGGAGGCTGGCGGCAGTATTTGTAGAAGATGCCTTTAAAACAGATAGTGTATTTATCAACCAAGTGGTGATCAACCTTACGAGTGCTGTGGTACTCATGGCGCTGCTACTTTTCTTTTACTTCTTGTATCAGTACGAGTTTAAAGTGGAGATTTTATCTAAGATTGTTCCATTCATCGTAGGCATTTTCCTTTTTGCCATCATTACGGTATGGTATTCCAAGATTTATCAATCTTTTAATATTTTCCAGCAGGAAAAGAGCTACCCTGTGGCAGAGTCTATAGGACTGAAACGCTTTCTGGACAATCAAGACAGTCTACGTGTGTTTTATAGAGAGCCAGCTATTCAGCAGCTACCTACTGGTGTTTTCGTAAAGCACATTGAGTTTGATGGGTCTCACAACATCCAGATCAGTGGAGTGATTTGGCAAAAGTATTCTTCGGAGATCCTGGAAGACAAAATAGCCCCTGCGATCAGGTTTATCTCTACTGCGCCGGATGCAGAAGCTGAAAGTATTACAGAGATTTATCGGAAATATGAGGAGGACTTTTTGATAGTAGGTTGGGATTTTAAAGTTGAGGTACGAGAAAAAATGCATTATGGCCTGTACCCGCTGGATCGAGAGCGGATCTCTTTAAGGATTGATCACCCAGATCTAAGTAAAAACATCCAACTGATTCCTGACTTAAGCAGCTATGATAATGTGATTGCCACGGGTCTTCCCGGGGTTGATAAAGACATTATTCTGCCTGAGTGGAAAACGGAGCAATCATATTTTGATTTCCAACCGCACGATTACAATGTGAATTTTGGCTTAATGAGCGCGGCAGATCGGGATTACAAATACAATCTAGGGTTTAATGTGATATTGAAGCGAAAATTTCTTTGGCCTACTATGGCTAATATCATACCCCTTGCCACCATCACCATTTTGCTTTTTTTGGCTTTGCTGAGTACAATAAGGGGAAAGTCGGAGAAGAAGTCTGGCAATACGCTTTTCTCGGGATTTGGCCTACTAGAACTCTGTGCTGCCTTTCTATTTGTAGCAATTCTTACACACATAGATCTCAGGAGTAACCTGGTGGTCAACTACATTATGTACATGGACTACTTCTACTTCCATGTCTATTTCACCATCATCATTTGCTCGCTATCTGCTGTACTGTTGAACAAAGTGAAACACCAAAAGCAGATGAATGCAGTACGGCTCTTATACTGGCCATTGCTATTGGGTAGCTTGTTTGTCTTTACAGCGATCAGGTTTTACTAAAGCAGTTTATTTGAAAAGAGGTTTTAGATTTTAAGCCTAAGGCAAAATCCTTTTTGTTTTCCTTGGTCTTCTCCCAGTCGTCCTTCCTTGTGTAGTTTCACGGCAGATAAATAGCATGAGAAAAGTGAGGCTTATTTGCGGGAATTCATCAAGGCGAGGTTGGTTTTCGCGCGGATCTATGCTTTTGAGTATCCTTCTTTTGGCAGCTTGTAATACAGATGAACCAGGTAGCAAAGAATCGTTTTCTTCTGCTACCGTTCAAGACTCCATAAAAGTAGCAGCGCTAAGGGAGAAGTGGAAAAAGTCACTGTACATGGCACCTGATTCCACCTTGAAGGTTGCGAAGGAGATGCTCGCATTGGGTGATGGAAATGAAAATTCGGAGGCAACCTCCGCAGGTACCAATATGCTGGCGGGGTACTATTCCAAAATTGGTGATTCGCAGCAAGCAATAGAGTTGTACAAGCAAAATCTGGAGGCAAACGAGGACCAACCTCAGCGACATTTTGCGATCCTCAACAATCTTGGGAATGTGTATATCAAAACAGGAGATTTTGAAAAAGCACTTGAAGCCCATTTACGGGCATTAAATCAAGCGGACGAGGGAGGTGATGTGGAAAGACGTGCGATTTCGAGATTAAATGTAGCAGGAGTCTATGGTCATTTGGACAAAATGGAGGCTTCCTTAGAGTTTGCGCAACAAGCCTTTGCTATTTCCAGCACCCACGATCTGAAGCCTGTGAAAATGCAAACTGCCTTTCAGCTAGCAGAGACATACTATCATCAAGGGCATGATTCTCTGGCCCTTGCCTTTGCTGATTCTTTAAATCGGGTTGCACAGTTTCTGGGTACTGAGTTTGGAGTCAAAAAATCAGATGAAGTAAAAGCAAAAGTTTATGCAAGGCAAGGGAAGTATGAAAAAGCGCTGGATTTGATACAAGATGCCAGACAGTACTACCAGAAGATTAACAATAAAGAAGAAGTGATTTTGCAAGGATCAGAAGAGGCTTTTATCCTACAGCAATTGGGCTTTTTGGAAAAGTCTGAAAAGCTGATAATGGAATTAATTCCGCTTGCTGAGCAGCAGCATCAAAAAGAACAACTCCTGAAACTTCATAAGTTGCTTGCTGAGGTGCAGGAGCAGCAAGGCAAAACTTCACTTTCCTATCAGAATTTTAAAAAATTCAAGCTTTATCAAGATAGTGTGGTGAGCATCGAGAAAAACAAAGCCACCGAGCGCATGATGGCTGAGTTTGAGGCCGAAAAAAAAGAGGCTCGCATCGCTTCACTATCACAACAGGCAGAAATTCAGTCGCTGGAGTTGCGAGACCGAAACCGAACAATTCTTATCGGGGCTACCATATTTGTAGTTGCAGTTATGATTGTCTATTTCTGGAATAGGCAGTCCAGCATTGCAAAACAGCGCAAACAAATTGATTTAGAACAGCGGTTTTTAAGATCTCAACTGAATCCTCATTTCATTTCAAATGCTTTGGTGGCAGTACAGTCTTCCTTGCTGGATCGTGACATAGCGTCTGCGGAGACTTACCTTGGTGCCTTCGCAAAGCTGATGCGTGAGATACTGGAGCATTCTCGAGAGGAGGAAATTGCGCTTGAAGATGAGCTCAGCATGCTGAGAAACTACCTTGAGATCAATCAAAAAAGGCTTCATGGCGGATTGATATTTTCCATTCAGGTAGGAGATGGTGTGGACGAATCATTTGACCAGGTACCACCGATGATGATTCAGCCTTTTGTAGAAAATGCACTCGAGCACGGAAACCCCATGGGAGACGAGAAATTGGAGATCAAGATCCACTTTCAGCGAGTGGATAACCAACTCTTAATAACTATTTTGGATAATGGTGGAGGGATTTCTGAGACTGAGGCAAAGGATAAAAGATCCTTATCCACGCTCATCATACGTGAGCGGATAGATTTGCTGAATGAATTGCGGAAAAAAAGAATTCAATTGACAGTGAAAAATTGGTGTCGCGAGGAAGAGATTCCAACAGGACTTAAGGTCACGCTTTCATTACCTTTAGCCTAAAAGACATTTAGTGAAAGTTGCTCTGATAGACGATGAAGCCCCTATGCGGGACAACATGAAATCGCTGCTCGCCAGACACGCACCGGAAGCCATTATTCTCGGCGAGGCAGGTGGTGTAAAAGAGGGTGTCCAACTACTCAGCAGGCTGCAAATAGACCTTCTTTTCCTTGATGTGGAAATGAAGGACGGAACTGGATTTGATGTGCTCTCTCAGCTAGATACAATGGATTTTGGGATCATTTTTGTGACCGGACATGATCGCTATGCAATCAAGGCTTTCAAATACAGCGCCATAGACTACCTCTTGAAACCTGTGGATCCATTAGAGATGAAACAAGCGATCCAGAAAGCAAAAAACCTGAATAGTACTGAGCAGCAAAAAAGTATAGAAAACCTGATTGGAAATAATGAGAGAAGGACCGGTGACCGCAAGATTATTCTGAAAGATGCTACCTCAGTTTACCTGATCTCGATAAAAGAAATCGTCAGGTGCCAGGCTGATAATAACTACACCGTTTTCTTCCTCGAAGATGGTAAAACCATTATGGTCTCTACTACGCTAAAGGAGTATGAGCGACTCTTTGACGATCAGAACTTCTTTCGAGCGCACCAGTCCCACTTAATTAATCTGGACCATTTCCGAAAGTTTGATCGGAAAGAAGGTGGAATCGTTGTGATGAAAGATGGTACTCAGGTGCCGGTTTCGAGCCGAAAAAAGGAACAGCTCATTGCAGCCCTTGGCCGACTTTGAGAAACGCTTCTTCTACGCAATTCCTACCGAAGATCAACTAGCTTTTCAAATTCTCAATCCCCAGCAGCGAATTCTCATCTGCTGCCCTGCAGTACTGCTCTCCACATTCATTTTGAGGTGCCTTAAAACAAACTATTAAGAGATGAAGAAAGTACTACTGCCGCTGCTACTGCTAGCAATTTTTATATCCGAGGCTCAAGCACAAAACTGTGTGAACCCTGTATTTAGCGTAAATGAAGACTTTGATTTTCCTGATGATCCCACCAACTTTGATTCTGAGATACTTCCAGACTGTTGGAGGAGGGTTTTCCCACGAGGAGCTAATGATCAAACTACTAGGATAGGTAGAAACTCGGAAAGTGCGGGATTTGGCACAGTTAATTCGTTTTTACGAGTAAACTCAGGTAATGGATTTGGCCAGGAAGGGGGCATTGCATTGTTACCGGAACCCTTGAATTACAATGGACAGTTATCTTTCAGAGGTAAAATAGCCGCATCTGGAATAACTCCTTTTGATATAGAAGTAGTCGCTTATTTGGGAGGAACCAATTCGATTATCTTGGGTACCTACAACCTGGGTCGAAACTGGCAGACCTTTACATTGGACTTGTCTACATACAATGCCAATGGAAATGAGGTCAGCATAGGCTTTAGACACCCACCTTCATTTACTGGGAACAGGACATTTAATATTGATGATGTGGTGTACACCAGTGCCTGTCCCCCAAATCCATCGGTAACAGCAAATGCACGTGACATTACAGTAACCTTAGACGAAACTGGCTCATGGACAATAACCCCGCAGGACGTAAATAATGGCTCTGCAGATCAATGTGGTAATCCTGTGATGCTGTCAGTAGATAGAACTTCATTTGATTGCACTGACATTGGCAATCCCGCAACCGTCACTTTGACCGCTACGGCAGCAGGAGGTCAAACGGACCAGGCCACTGCGACGGTAACTATAGGACCATTTTTAGGTCCTCAATCCGCGACTGCTTACGTAGATGCAAATGGAATTGCTAGCTTAGCCGCATCTGATGTAATAGGCACTGGTGCTTGTACGGGATTGACCTACGGTTTCGGGACTAACCTAGATGCATCCCTCGATTATTCTTGTGTGGAGGTAGGGGCTAACTTCTTCGTAGAAAATGTGGTTGCGGAGGATGGATCCGGAGGCTCTTGGAATCAATCTATCTTGGTACAAGTTCAAGATACGATATCACCTACTTTTGTAGGTTTACCGAGTAGCTACACGGTTAATCTAGGTACTAATTCTTCTGTATTTGTAGACATTGATGACGACATTGGAGTCTCACTTCAGGATAATTGCGTAGGTACGGGAGGAAGAACAGTTTCCGCCAGTTTGTCGCAAGAGACATTCACCTGTGCTGACATAGGAAGCAATGTGGTACAAGCCATAGTAGAAGATCAAAGTGGCAATCAAACCGTGCAGGATATTACGATCATTGTGCAAAGTGGCATCACTCAGCAAACTGTATCTACCGCTACCACGGGATCTCAATGTATAGATGGTTCCACAGCCTTTACCGTGACCGTTGATGCATCAGAGACCGGTCTGGAATATTTGCTAACCAATGAAGCAGACGGTTCGATCCTAGCAGGCCCTACAGCCGGAACCGGAAATGCAATTGATTTTACTACTGGCAACCTCAGCCAAACCACTACATTCGAAGTGCTTGCACAAACACCTCCTTCGGCAGGTAATGCACTTCTTTTGGAAGGGGATGGAGACAAGGGAATTGCAAACAGAACTTGGGACTTTGATTATACTCAAGGGTTTACATTGGAGTTTGCCTTTAATGGACCCGCCAGACCTACTAATTTTTTTAACACACTTTTTTCGCTTGGAGACCTGGGTCAAAACGATTTTGAACTGTACTTTCAGCAGGGAACTTCTACCCTCGTGGTGGGTAAAGGTCGCGGGACTTCAGGCGCTCAGTTCAGTCAATATGGATCTCCGGCCAATAATACGGATGTGCATATTGCAGTGGTATTTGATCCCAATGCATCTGAAAGACTTAAAGTCTACTATGATGGAGTAGTGCAGACAAATGTCAACAATAATCCGATCACAAATATTCAGAGAACCCCAAGTACGGCCCGATGGAATATTGGAGATGTGGAGCAAAATCAGTTTAGCTCATTGAATGCTGCGGGATCTGGCACTTTTGATGAAGTGCGGGTTTGGAGTACTCCAAGGACTGAATCAGAAATCCTGGCAAACAAGGACGGTTGCGTAGATAATAACGCTGTAGGTCTTGAGCATTATTACAAGCTCGACGAGACATCAGGAACAGTGATTAATGATGCTAAGGGAACACTGGATCTGTCAATTACCAATTCGAATGCCAGTAGCAACTGGACGGCTGGGTCGATCACTTGTTTATCATCAGACTGCCAGGTTCCCATGGCGAACACGGTAACTATTGGCGATACAGATGTTCCACAACTAGCAACTGTTATGTCGCTGGATCTGGAATTAGATCAGCAAGGGAATGCTATGCTGGATTTGGCTGCTATAGTCAATGCAGCTTCAGATAACTGCTCGGACTCAACTGCATTGATTTTTACTTCAAATGTCACACAGTTCGATTGTTCAAACATTGGAGCTAATCAGATTACAATCACCGTAGAGGATGAGGCTGGTAATCAAAATACGAGAAGCCTCACGGTAAACATAATGGATACGATGGTCCCCACCATAGCAGCTAATAATATAGATCCTATTGGGAGCCTTCGTCCGCCACTTACCTTGAGTTTGGCAACCAATAACGAGTTAACAATAGACATTGACGATCTGCGCGCTACTGTAAGCGACAATTGTGATGGATTACCGGCGGTATCATTAAGTAAAACCGCTTTCACGTGTGCAGATGTAGCGCCGGCAGGAAGCATCGGTGCCAATCAAACCATTACCATTACTGCTACGGATAGTAATGGAAACCAGAGCACTGCTACCGAGTCTGTACGCATCGTTGAATTAGAAAATCCAATTGCATCGACTCAAAGTGTAAGTATCTCGCTAGATGCGAACGGAAATGCTGTTTTAGACCCAGCATTGGTGAATGATAATTCATCTGATAATTGTACATCTACTGATGACCTTCTCTTCTCGCTATCTCAAACCAACTTTGATTGCGATGATTTGGGAGTCAATAATGTCACCTTTACGGTGGAAGATGCCTCAGGAAACACCAATACGGAAGTAGTTTCGATTACGGTCATTGACAACATAGCACCAGTTGCGATAGCTCAAGACATCACAGTGGATCGCGGAGCTATCTTTTTACCCGCTGAGGTAGATAATGGCTCGTCTGACAACTGCGCTGTTGCACTCTCCCTAGACCAAAATGTCTTTAATACGCTAGGTACAAACACAGTAACGCTGACCGCCACGGACCCAACTGGTAATACTGCAACTGCTACGGCAACCGTGAGCGTAGTGGAGCCAAGAGCCAACCAAACGATCACCTTTGCTGCACTTCCCGACGTGACATACGGAGATGGTCCGATTTCACTTACAGCTAGCGCATCCTCAAATTTGCCAGTAAGCTATAGTGTAACTGGTCCTGCTACACTGAACATGAATGAAATTACCATTACAGGTGTTGGGATGGTGAGTATAACCGCAGAACAGTCTGGTGACGCTAATTTCAATGCAGCGCCAGTAGTTTCTCAGTCTTTTGATGTTGATGCGGCAAGAATCACAATTACTCCGGATGATCAGGAGGTATTTGTAGGTACGGATCTTTTACCCGCTTTTTCTTTGTCTTATACAGGATTTGTAAATGGAGAAGATGCAAGTGTCTTTGGCTTTCAGGCAACAGCAGATGCGCCATCAGCCGATCTGAATGCTGTCGGGACGTATCCTATTGTCATTGTGCAAGACGCTATTGCAGCCAATTATATATTTACCAACGAGCAGGGAACATTAACAGTGAAACCTACTCCCCTAAACGTGACATCTATGAATGTTTCAATCTATCCAAACCCGGTTACTGATCTACTTCAGATTGATGGAAGCAACTTCGACAGGGTCATCATCTTAAGTTTAGATGGGAAAAATATTTCCAGACAAGGAATGACTCATGAAATAGATGTAACCGACTTATCGTCAGGTCAATACTTAGTACAGTTGATTGATAATGGTCAGGTCATCCATGAAGAGAAAATTATCAAGCGCTGAAGAAATTGAAAGTAAACTAAGGCAGGCAGTCCTGTGAGCACAGGGTTGCAAAAGTGCGAGCCGCCGTGAGGCGGCTCGCTTGTTTTCATTCATTAAGGTACTATTCGGGGTTGCCCTCTACGAGTGAAAGTAGAATGGATGTATGATATCTGAATTCTTCATTACCTTCCGTCAACGTGACAAGATCATTTCTCTTTCTGTTGCTCATTTTAGCAGTTTTTAAGATACCTGCGCAACGATCAGCGCCTTCTAGGAGAATTACAGACTTACTGGAATTTTCTGAGTCAGCTTTTAGGAATCAGCCTGATGTAGCGCTAGATAGCATGCGTCTTGCATACAAATTATCTTTTGCGATAACAGACGCACCACTCAAAAAGAAGGTAACGCATCTTATGGGAGAAGCATTTTTCTACATGGAGCAATTTGATTCTGCGCAATATTTCTACGAGAAGAATCTGAAAGAAGAGAACATACGTGATGACAGTAAACTCTTTTCGGAAACCTACTTAGGGTTAGGAGCAATTGCTCGTAATCTTGGTAATTATGATCTGGCAGACTCTTTGATCGATGTTGCATTGCATGTTGCAACGGAAGTATATGATACTTTAAATATGATGCAAGCGCATCGATTAAAAGGAATTATCAAAAAGCGCCAGTACAAATACGTTGAGGCTTTAGAGCATTATCTTATTGCCCTTCGCTACGCTGAAGCAAATACGGACCAGTTGATGGTTGCCAATGCGATGAATGGTATTTCAGGTATCTACAAAGCGCAAAAAAACTACAAAAAAGCACGAGATTTTTTATTTCGATCTTATCAGATCTTTACGGAAATCGAAGATGAGGTTGGGAAAACCAATGCATTGAATAATATTGGCGAGTTGTATCTCAGGCAACACCAATGGGATAGTGCCATTTATTACCTGCAAAAAGCATTATTACTGATTCAGAAAAGAGAACTAAAGAAGGGGGAAGGAATCTGCTTGTACAATCTTGGCATTTGCTATAGAGAGCTACATAGACATAAGGATGCGATCACTGCTTTGAACGAATCTGCATCTATATTCTTCACTTTAGGTGACCTAAGGACGGAGATTTTTCCCGTTACTGCCCTTATTGAGAATTATAAAATGATGGGTGCCCCGGAAAGATCCGTGGATCTAGCGAAAAAGGTCATGATCAGGGCCAAAGCCCAAAACATACATCAAATTGTGATTGACTTGAATGAGACTTTGCACGATATATACGAAGCTAATGGACAATTTAAGCTTGCAAACGCGCATCTAAAAGAGCATTTTCAGTATCGTGACAGTTTATTAAACAGCGAAAATTCAAAAGAAATGCTAGAACTGCAAGCGAAGTACGAAGCGGAGAAGAGAGAACAGCAGATAGCTAATCTTGCGCAACAAAATCAGATCAAGGACTTGAAACTCAATCAGCAGCGTATTCTACTTTTTGCTTCTGTCGCTGTTTTTGTTCTAGTTGCAGGAATTGCATTTTTTGGATATCGTCAGCGGCAGCTCGTTGTAAAGCAAAGACAACTTACCCTTGAGCAGAATCTTCTTAGAGCGCAGATGAATCCCCATTTCATTTTCAACGCACTTAACTCCATTCAGAGCTTTATTACCAGTAATCAAAGTCAGCAGGCAACTTTATATCTGGCAAAATTTGGTGAGCTGACGCGAGATGTTCTTGAAGCCTCGAGTGAAAACTGGATACCATTAGAGAAGGAATTGAAGATTGCCCGAAATTACTTAGATCTGGAGCAGGCTCGATTTCAGAAAGAACTCCATCTAAACCTCAACATCCAAGTGGAAGCCGAAGACTACCTACTTGTTCCACCTATGTTGTTGCAGCCTTTCCTGGAAAATGCTATCAAGCATGGATTTCATGGAAAAGATGGAGGGAAAATACGACTTTCAATGGTCGAAAAAAAAGGTAGCATATACGTGACAATTCAAGATGATGGTCTGGGCCTGGTAGAAGGTAAGAGTAATCATCAATCCAAAGCGATAATGATCACCAGGCAACGATTGAAAAACCTATCTCGTCAAAAATCTACTGATATTACGATCAAGAATAACCAAGCTAATGGAAAGGGTGCAATCGTTACTTTTGATTTCCCGGTAAACTATGCAATCTGATCCTATTAAAACCATAATCATAGAAGATGAGCCATCAGCCAGTCAGAACCTAATCAATTTGCTGATGCTCAACACACCAGAAGTGGAGGTGATAAAAGTTGTTGAAAATGTAGCAGATGGCATTGAGGCAATTGTTGGTTTACGTCCATACCTTGTTCTCTTGGATATTCAGCTAGGCTCACAAACATCTTTTGAGCTTTTAGAAAAGGTAGCCCATCTTAATTTTCAGATCATTTTCATCACGGCGTACAATCAATATGCCCTTGAAGCATTTCGATTCTCTGCGATAGACTATCTCCTTAAGCCAATAAATCCTATCAGGTTAAAAGAAGCCATTCAAAAGGCATCAGACCGATTAAGTGCTGAAAAGAAATCAAGTATGCTGGATGTACTAATAGACAACCTTTCCTTAGGTTCCCGACCAAAAAAGATTGTTTTGTCCACGGCTGATATGGTGCATGTGGTAGAGCTAAGTACGATTATTAAATGTCAGTCTTCTGTAAACTACACCATCTTTTATTTGACGGACGGAAAAGAACTGATTATCTCTAGAACACTGAAAGAGTTTGATGAGCAGCTTTCAGGTAATGGTTTTTTTCGAGTGCATAGGTCTTGGTTAATCAACGAAGAACACATCATAGGGTATGACAAAAGAGAGGGCGGTTATGTGGTAATGTCCGATAAGACGAAGTTGCCTGTTTCTTCGATGAAAAGGGATGAGCTCATGAAGCTTATCAAGCATAAGTAGAGGCTTCAATCATTTCTAGACTCTCCTCAATAGTACAGATAGTCTATTCATTCATGTGGTAGAAAAAGCGAAAGTGATCTTTTGATTATTGCTTAACTAAACTTTAGAAACATAAGCAATGATCAAATACTTCCGCTTAATTGTATTTATCGCATGTATCACGTATTTCGATACTTGTGGTCTTTCACAAGGTTTTGAAGAAATCTCAACTTTTATTCATGATGAAGCAGGTGCTCAATTTGGACAGTCGCTTGCTATTGAAGGAGAAATAGCCGTAGTAAGGTGCGAATTATGTCCTAGTGGGAGTAAAGCATTTGTTTATGAACTTAGTGGTTCAACTTGGTCGAAGATCGCCGAACTATCGGCCTCCATGACAGAGAGTGGAGGGAGTTTTGGCAGATCAATTGATATCCGAGAGGATGTGATCGCGATAGGAAATGGAAAAAGTCGTGTTTATGTCTTTGAAAAACCAGCTGGGGGTTGGGTTGATATGACAGAAAATGCTATTCTCAGCAGCGTGGCAGCTTTACGCAATGGCGAACTAGTACGAATTACGGACAAGTATATATTATCTTTTGATGAAAACCGTCGAAGCGTATTTGTCTATGAAAAGAATGGCTTTACTTGGATGAGTGCCACCGAGACGACCGAAATTAGAGCGACAGGCGTAAGTAATTTTGGAAGAGGTATTGATGGTTTTGGAGACACCTTGCTAATAGCCTCCGGTTCCTTCAATCCAGGTTATTTGTTCATTAAACCCACAACAGGATGGCCGAGTCAGCTTTCTCTTGGAGATCGAGTAACAGAATTAGGTAGCACAGCCATTCTCTCTTCAAACGATCGTTCACGGCATGCAAAAATTACAGCAGACCACCTGTACCTCACCATAGAAGCTAAAGGCACCTATATCTATGAGAGGCCCTCAGCTGGTTGGGGTAGTGAACTACTTTCATTGGAAGATCATCTACTAAGTCCGCAATTTGCCGCAGGAAGCTTGTGGGGATTTGCTACCGATATTGCAAAAGATAGTGTAATAGTTGTGGGGGACAGGGATTTTGGAGGCAGCACTGGTGCCGTTGAAGTCTACTATAAAGGGTGTAATGGACAATGGTCTAGTAAGAGCTCAGACCAGATTATTCGTGCATCGGACCGAGCAGGAGGTGATCGATTTGGTCAGGGACTTGCCATTAGTGAAGACTTTAATCTTATTGTTGGAGCGGATAGAATTGACCGTAATGGCCTCACGGATGTGGGTGGAGTATATTTCTTGCAAAATACAGATTTGCTACCCCGAGAGCCATTTCAGGGAGGACTCACAGCAACTGAAAACGGGAGACTTGTAGAGATCGCAGCAACCGGAATAATCTCCGAGCTTGCAACTTTTTCTAACTCAGGTGTCACACTAGTTGGAGACCTATTGGAGGGGTCTGACAAACTGCTCTATGGAGTGTCTCGAAATGGAGGTGCAAACGGTACCGGATATTTATTTCGGATTTATCCAGATGGTCGAAATTTTGAAGTGATCCATGAATTTGACGGAAGCACTGCCACCAATACAGGGGTTAATCCTGCTGGTACCTTACTCGAAATAAATGGAAAGCTCTACGGCACTACATATGGCGATGCAGCTGGCAATGCGCTTTCACTGGGCACCATCTACTCGGTCAATTTAGATGGGTCCGCCTTCCAGACCATTTATACTAGCACTACGGGAGAAAATATTCTTTCCTTACATGAAGCTTCCAATGGCACACTCTATGCCTCTACTTCTTTTGGTCCCAGTATTATTTTTAAAATAAATACAGATGGTACTGGGTTTAATTCTATTGTCTCCTCCGGTGTGACAAACTTCGAGGGAGCACTGGCAGAAGTGGATGGAAAATTATATGGACTAGCTACAAGTGGAGGAGCCAATAATTTTGGATATATCTTTTCGATTGACTTATTAACGGACGCATTTGTTAACGAATATGATTTAGCCAGCAGTGATGGAAGGTTTACCAACAATGGATTAGTGGCTTTAAATGGGATTCTTTATGGAAGTACTTTATCAGGAGGTTCTTTTGGTGATGGAACTATTTTCACCTATGATCTTCCTGGAGGTTCTTACACTAAAATTTACGATTATAATTTTTCAGGAACAAATGCCAAATCCAATCTGACGGTATTTGATAATAGCTCTATCTATGGTTTCTCCCGTTCAGGAGGAACAAATGATGACGGACTACTTCTTGAAATAATACCAGCAGATGCTTGCAATGGTGCCCAGGTCATTGAAGTAGCTTCATTTGAATCATCTACCGCTCAAGGGCCAGAATCACGACCTTTGCAAATCACAAATACACCACCAGTCATATCCAATCAGCTTATTAGATTTTTTGGCAACGAAGATGATTTAGATTTTTCAATCGATCTCAGCTCAACTTTTACCTCATCTGATGAGCCTGTTAGTAACCTTGATCTGGTTATCGAGAGTAACTCCAATCCATCGCTCTTCTCTTCATTAATTTTAACCAATAGCGATGATATCACACAAGCTTCACTGGATGTTTCCCTTGCTCCCGATGCTTTCGGTAATGCAGATGTAGTAATTAAAGTAAGAGATGCAAGAGGTGGTGAAGCCATGGTTACGCAGCAATTTGAAATTGACGCCATACCGGATATTCCTTCTGTTACATCCGCCAGTACCACTTACGGCCAGAGATCAAGTAATGGGTTGGTTGTCACTTCAAATGCTGCGGATGTTGTATTCCCGATCAACAACTTCGGGATTTCTAATATTACCAATGGTGCGTTGTTCACAAGTGATGATGTTCAAATCACCGAGGGGGATTTTATAACAGCAGCAGAGGGCTCGGCAGGATTGAGATGGGAGCCTGCTTCTGCCATTGACGGATCTTTTGAAATACAAGCAGCCTTTAGTCCAACATCTTTACGAAGTGATTCGTTTGTTGCAAACATTACTGTTAGTAAGGCAGATTTGACAATCACAGCAGATGACTTTTCCCGTCCATACGATCAAGATAATCCATCATTTCCCGTCACATACACTGGATTCGTCAACAATGAAAATGAATCTACTTTGCTCAGTCAAGCATCTGTATCAACTGTTGGAGACCTTGGTGAACCAGTAGGAACGTATGACCTTATACCTTTTGGAGCTACAGCAGATAATTACACCATCACTTTTGTAAATGGAACGCTAACCATAACTGAAGCTGCGCTTTCGGTAGTTGCTAATGATGAAACAATCATCTACGGTCAATTACTACCTGTGTTTGGTGGGACACTGACAGGTGTTTTAAGTGGCGATAATATTACAGCAAGTTATGGGAGTACTGCAGATGGACAAGCTGCAGGAATCTTTGATATAACATCTTCGCTAAACGATCCAGATGATAAGCTTTCAAACTATTTGGTGACTAACACCCCCGGAACTTTAACGATCACTCAGGCTAGTTTGACTGCTACAGCTAATAATAAGGAGATAGTATTTGGAGAAGCAGTACCTACACTGGATGGGACTGTAACAGGTGTGGTGAATGGAGACAATATCACGGCTAGCTATACAACTACTTCTGTGAACAATACAGATGCAGGAATGTACACTATTATGGTTATGCTCAACGATCCTGACGGGAGACTGCTCAACTACAATGTGACTTTGGCAGATGGTAATTTGACGATCAATAAAGCTGACCAGCAGATAACTTTCCCAGCTATCCCAACGATAGACCTTGCTAGTACTAGTACTGTTACTTTAGGAGCCAGTAGTAACTCAGACTTACTCATTGCATACAGGCTAGACCAGGGAGACGGAAGCATTTCTGACCTGGGAATACTTACGATCAATGCTGCAGGCACCTTTACGATCACAGCTGAGCAGACAGGAGATAACAACTACAATGCAGCAATAGATGTAACCCAAACCTTTACAGTGACAGACAGCAGGAAGACCAACCAAACGATCACCTTTGCTACCATTGCGGCCCAGGAGTACGGAGACCAACTAACTTTAGGAGCGACTGCCTCCAGCAATTTACCGATTACTTATACACTAAATACCGGGGTAGGAACTATTATAAATGGGATACTGACGATTGAAGGCGTAGGCACTTATGAGATTACCGCCAGTCAGGAGGGAGATGCTACATTCAATCCGGCAGCAAGCGTGAATCAAACTTTTACCGTGACGAAGGCAACGCTTATCGCTATCGCAGATGACCAAAGTATTGTAGAAGGAGACAACGTACCCGTACTGACCATCACTTATTCCGGCTTCAAGCTTGCAGATGATCTCGATGATCTGGACATTGCGCCAACGATTAGTACGACTGCAACCGATCAAAGTATAGCAGGGACATATCCGATTAGCTTGAGTGGAGGGATGGATGACTTATATGACTTTAGCCTGACCGACGGAGTCTTGACTATTGAACCTGTGCTGGATGTGGGGGATCATAGTGTGACGATCTATCCTAACCCAACTGAGAATAGCCTCACCGTGGAGGGACTGGCATATAACAACTATCAGGTGATCAGCATGGACGGTAAAGTGCTGCAGTCAAATCGGAGAAAAGAAGTACTTGATCTGTCGAAACTGAAGGCAGGCCAATATTTAGTACAGTTGATTGATAATGGTCAGGTCATTCACAAGGAGAAAATTATCAAGCGCTGAAGAAACTGAAAGTAAACTAAGGCAGGCAGTCCTGTGAGCACAGGGTTGCAAAAGTGCGAGCCGCCGTGAGGCGGCTCGCACTTTTGCAACCCTGTGCTCACAGGACTGCCTGCCTTAGTTTACTTTCAGTTTCTTCAGCGCTTGATAATTTTCTCCTTGTGAATGACCTGACCATTATCAATCAACTGTACTAAATATTGGCCTG
>JBCCLV010000079.1:0-18937 GCA_039026695.1 Bacteroidota bacterium | reverse complement strand
TATTGATCGCATCAAGTGGGCTATCAAACAAAAAAATATTGACGATCCAGGTAGGTATCCCACCAGGTTCCCCAACAGCTGCGTAGGTAAGCCTAGTTTGACGACCTTCTTTGACTATTTTCCAATAGCCTTCTGTTTTTTCCACTCGGTATACTTTCTTCTCCTTGGGATAGTCCTTTGCCGCATCATAGATGGTGATCCAGGTGCTGTCTTTGCTCTGCGACATTTCTAGCTTATTGGCGGTATCTCTATTTTCAAATGGCCAAGGAAGATTAAACTCGACCCGCCGAAATTGCACAGTATCATTTGAACCAGGGAGCACTTCGCCCACTTTGCAGTGAGGATACCATGCTGTATAGTTCACAATATCCATTACTATATCTGCTACTTTATCAACAGAAGCATCAATGAGACCGGAGGCCTTGAAGGCCTTTACCTCATATCCTGTCAGTGCTTTGCTGTAGACCTTTATTCCATATTTTTCCTTCTCTAGCGACCAACCCTCATTTGAAATTATTTCCGGATTCTGCGCTGATACCGTAGAAATAATAAAATTGAAGATAAGTGCGAATGCTATGGAATAGTGCATTGTCAAAAGCTAAAATATTGGTCATCGATCTGTTGCAGGATGATCTTCATCTCATCTGCTCGATGGTAATCTCCGATTTTTTCAAAAGACACGATAAGGTTGCGAAGTGTACGCAAAATGATGTCTAAATGACTACATGGCTCATAGAAAACGTCTTGTCTAGCGAGCTGCAAATTGTCAATGTAGCTATCAATATCAGACCGTGAAAAGACCAAACCTCGATTAAAAACATTGATATAAAATCCTTCATCTCCCATCTTGTAGGTGAGGATAAATAGATTCGGGAGATTTACCCCGTAGATCGGTAAATTCATCTTTTGCGCTAGCAGCAGGTAAACAGCGCATAAACTAATCGGATTACCCTTTTTTGTATCCAGTACCGCGTTAATCATCGAATTTGCCGGTGAATGGAAGTTTTTTGTATTGGCTCGGAACTTAAACTGGTTGAAGAAAATGTCATTGAAAACTTTAATTTGTTGATTTGGGAGCATCTCATCCTCCATTTGCCGCCATAGCTCGTGATATAATTGTTCAAGCTCTTTCACTAAAGTTTCAATTTCCAAATCCGGATACTGGTAAGTAGCAACAATCCACAACCCCTCCAGTAAACTTTCCCCACCCGCAAGTTTCCAATCGAGCAGCCTTTCCTTTAATAGCTCGAATTGCAATTCGTGTACCAGATCTTCAATCTTGGTCTGGATAATGGGATTGAAAGTGCTTTCCCACTCTTGCTCCAGGTATGGAATAATGCTAGTTCCGATGGACATAATTTTCTCCTCCACGTGAGAAATCACCTCTTGGTCATCATCGTCCAATAGTTGGACCAGGGCTTTTATTTCTTCATTTTTTAACAAACTGCGTCACTTTTACTGACCAAACTATTAAATGGCTGATGGCTGAAGTCTGATCCAATTCTCTCATTACCGTTCTTCATTTTGCTCCTTGCTGTATAAATAAGAACTACAAGCCTCTCCTACTCCCAAGCAAAAGTCATGTCTGTATTACTCCTACGTTCATCTGCCGCTCAATGGGTGCCATGTCAGCCATTTCAATACCTTGGGAAATGACCTTTCTTGTCTCCAAAGGGTCTATAATACCATCAACCCAGAGTCTGGCCGCCGCGTAATATGGACTCAATTTCTCATTGTAAGTATCCTCGATTTTTTTCCGCTTTTGAGCTATTTGATCCTCAGTAAGCTGTTGGCCTTTTGCTTTAGCTGATGCAATCTCGATCTGCAGCAGCGTTTTTGCTGCCGAGCCACCGCTCATGACTGCAATTTCCGCACTTGGCCAGGCAAAGATCAATCTTGGATCATAGGCTTTTCCACACATAGCATAGTTGCCTGCCCCATAAGAACTGCCCATTATAATGCTGAATTTAGGGACTACAGAGTTTGCTACCGCATTTACCATCTTCGCCCCATCCTTGATAATTCCTCCGTGCTCCGACCTGGATCCTACCATAAAGCCATTCACGTCATGGAAAAAAACGAGCGGTATTTTCCTCTGATTACAATTCATAACGAAACGGGCCGCTTTATCCGCAGAATCTGAGTAGATCACGCCACCCATCTGCATCTCACCCTTTTTGTTCTTTACCACTTTGCGCTGATTCGCTACTATGCCCACGCTCCACCCGTCAATTCTGCCATAGCCACAGATAATTGATTTTCCATACAGTGCCTTATACTGGTCAAAGTTGGATTCATCTACTATACAATGAATCACTTCCAGCATATCGTATTGCAAGCCCCGATTTACTGGAAACCTCCCGTATATATCTTCTATCTCCTTTTTCGGAAGCTGGCTCTCTCGTCGATTAAAACCTGCAGATTCTTGACTACCCATGCGCTCAAAAATGCGGCGAATGGCATCAAGTGCTGCTTCATCACTTTCGAATTTATTGTCTGTAACTCCAGAAATCTCGCAATGTGTGGAGGCACCGCCAAGGGTCTCATTATCAATATCTTCCCCCACAGCTGATTTTACCAGATAACTTCCAGCGAGGAAAACAGATCCTGTTCCATCCACAATCAACGCCTCATCTGCCATAATAGGCAAGTACGCACCCCCGGCGACACAGCTGCCCATGATGGCTGCAATCTGTACGATACCACGAGAAGACATGATCGCATTGTTTCTAAACTGCCTCCCGAAATGCTCTTTGTCGGGGAATATCTCATCCTGCATGGGTAGAAAGACTCCTGCGCTATCCACAAGATATACAATGGGCAGCCTATTCTCTATGGCAATTTCCTGTGCGCGCAGGTTCTTTTTTGCCGTCATTGGAAACCAAGCTCCTGCCTTTACGGTAGCATCGTTTGCGACCAACATACATAGCCTGCCGGCTACCTTGCCAGTACCTACGATTACTCCTGCACTTGGACAACCCCCAACCTCTTCGTACATACCCTTAGCTGCAAAGGCTCCGATTTCCAGAAAGCCACTGGAATCATCCAATAGATAATCAATACGTTCTCGTGCAGTGAGCTTTCCCTTTTTGTGATGTGCCTCAATCTTCTTCTGGCCTCCTCCTAGCTTTACTTTTTCCAGTTTCTGACGAAGCTTATAAACGAGCTGCTTGTTCTCATCCTCATTTTTATTGAACTGAAGGTCCATACCTTTTTTATGTGAATTACTGAGGAATCCCTTTAAGTTTTTTGTGCTTTCTGCCCAGAGGTTTTAAGAAGTCTTTAGGATAATTATTGAAATGAATGGCAAGCTTATCAAGGTCGATAAGAAGTTTAGTAAGGCTATTATATACTGAATCATCGTTTAGCAACTTCCCAACAGTTCCTTCTTCAGATTGAACTGCCCTAAGTAACTCATTTACTTCCTCCAAGGAAACGTTAACAGCTTTCAGCGTAGAAGCCAGGGGAACTTGGTTCAAAGAATCGATTAGGGATTTCGAACTAGCTATTAATCCGCTGAGTTGCTCTGAACGCTCTGTAAAACTTTCAATCATGGCAATGATCTTTTGATTGGTTTTCTCAATCTGAAGATTGTTTGCCTTAGCGGTAAGTACTCCCATTGAGTACTTTAGGGTATCTACCGCTCCCTGCAAGTCTGTGCTGTTTAGTTTGTCCAGCAATGAGTTGATTTTGGTAATGGTAGTATTGAGGTTATCAGCTACAGGTTCAATCTGCGACAAGAGATCCTCGCCAATATCCGCTTTCAAAGTATCTCCAGGGGCGAGTGGTGACCTATCCTTGCCGGGTGAAATAATGATCGCTTTGGTGCCAAAAAAGTCATTATTTGCCAAGCTTGCGGTATCTACCTTTCCCACAAAAAAGCTGGCATCAATATCCACCGCAACTACGATACGCCCTTGATCCTGCTGCAATTTCAAAGCGCTCACACGTCCAATACCTAATCCATTAAAAAGCACAGGGTTAGATACCGTAAGACCTGCAACATTGGGATATACAACGTAATACCGATTGCTCGCGGAAAAGAGGTCTGAGCCCCTCAAAAAATTAAATCCGTAGTAGAGAAGCGCTCCAGATACGATGGTGATGAGTCCAATCTTAAATTCTTTTGACACAGTGATGCATTTTTAATTCTGAGCGTCAATTACCTGTTTGTATTCCTTTACCGCGCGATAGATCCCTGATGCAATATAGGACTGAACCTCTGGATCGTTGAGCTCTTTCTCTTCTTTTGGATTAGATAAATACCCGATCTCTACCAAAACGCTGGGCATTGCGGTATTCCAGAGCACATAGAGACTAGATTGTTTTACTCCATAACTTTTCCTTCCTGCTCTTTGTCTCAATTGATCGTCGATCAAACTGGCAAGTATTAAACTATTTTCCTGGTATGCAGATTGTGCTAAATTGTAAATAATGTATGATTCTTCCGATTGGGGATCAAAGTCGTAATTTTTCTCATAGTCTTCTTCGAGTAAGATTACAGAGTTTTCTCGCTTGGCTACTTCCAGAGCACGGTTTGTATTTTGAGCACCCATTACGTAAACCTCCACACCTCGAATTGAATTCTTTTTAGCAGGAGAAGTGTCCTTTGGTAAGGAGTTTGCGTGGATCGAAACAAAAAGATCTGCGTCATGGGTATTGGCAAATGTGGTACGGTCCTTCAGTCTCAAAGACTTGTCTGTCTTTCGGGTGTAGATCACCTGAACATCCTCAATGTTTTCTTCAATGTATTTTCCCACTTGCATGCTTACTTTGAAAACAATGTCCTTCTCTTTTGTATAGGCACCCAAGGTACCAGGGTCTCTTCCTCCATGACCTGCATCGATTACGATTTTCACCGATTCTTTTTTCGTGTTGCCTGCCGGACTAAAGGCGATGAGTCCGAAAGCAAGCATTACGCAAATGGGTACTCTTAAATTTCTCACACGTTCTCTAATGGTAAATCGGCTATTTTGCTGCAATTTCGAATTATTAATGAAGGATGGCTTTGCGACCCTACTAAAGTGCAAAAATCCTGCCTGCTATGCAGTTTCTTCCTTTAATCAAAGATAGATTGGTCAAGGTTCAATATCAAAAAAGCGAAAAGGCTTGAGACTAGTAAGCGTACTTGTTTGTTTGCTATGCACCTACGTTGGCTTTTGTCAGGCAGTTGACTCCCTGGCACAAGATAGTACGAAGGCTGTCTCGATAGAAAAGTTACTTCCTAATGACTCAATAGCCTCAGACTCGCTGACTGCCCCCGCAGCTAATGCACCAAAAAATACAATCAATCGCAGCGATGTGGAGACCACAATCAATTATGATGCGAGAGACTCTATGTATTTCAATGTAAAAACACAGGAGCTCTACCTCTATGGTGAAACACACATTGATTATGGAGAAACCACATTAGAAGCAGAGCGAACAGATGTGAATTGGACCAGACGTACAATACACGCTAAGTTCGAGACCGACTCCACCGGAAAGAAAATTGGGAAACCAGTCTATTCAGATGGAGTGGATGTATACGCGACCGAAGACATTATTTACAACTTCAAGACCAGCAGGGCTGTAATCAAAGGTGTAGTGACGCAGCAAGATGATGCATTCATGCATGGTGAAGACGTGAAAAAGAGCAAGGATGGGGAATTATTTATCAGGGGTGCCGGCTATACCACTTGCAATCTAGCAGAGCCACACTTCGAAATCAGATCCTCTATGCTGAAAGTGATTCCGGGAAACAAGGTCGTATCAGGTCCTTTCAATATGCGATTCCGTGACCTGCCTACTCCGCTCTTTTTCCCATTTGGGATGTTTCCTCAACCGAAGAGAAAAGCCTCAGGAATTATCTTTCCATCCTACGGCGAAGAAAGAAGGCGAGGCTTTTTTCTTCGTGATGCGGGATATTACTTCGCAATCAATGATTACATAGACGCCCGAATTACGGGAGATATTTATTCTAAAGGTGGCAATTCCTTAAATGCCACCACCAACTACTTCAAGAGGTATAGCTTTCGCGGGTCGATGAATTTTTCCTATACCCGTACGGTAACAGACGAACTGGAAGGTGGAATAGAACAGAACGATTACAGGATCCGATGGAATCATTCTCCATTATCAAGGCGGAATTCCTCATTTTCAGCTTCAGTAAATGCAGCAACACAGAGTTTCAACCAAAATAACAACCTTGTGGTGCAAGACTTCTCGCAGGCGATAAACTCACAACTATCCTCTAACATCTCGTACCGAAACTCACTGCAGGGCACACCCTTCAATATGTCCCTGAACTTACGGCACAATCAAAATCTCAGCACTGAAATTGTAAATTTGACACTTCCTGATTTTACATTGAATTTAAATAGGATCTACCCGCTGAAGAGATTTAGTAAATCGAGTAATTCGCCACTCGCCAAACTCAATTTTAGCCACAATTTCGTCTCAAGGCATGAGGTAAGCAACGCCACCATTAACGACGGTGCATTTAGAAGTTTTACCATCGCCAATGAAAATCCTCTCGCTGACTCAGTATTGTCCTTCAATGCAGATAACCTGAGTCTCATCATGGATAGATCCAGATTTGGAGGAAAACACAACGTGCCGATCTCTACCTCCATGACCGTTTTAAAATACTTCACTTTGAGTCCGTCATTCAATTTTGAAGAGTTGTGGTACACCAAAGAGCTTGATTATACATTTATCCCGGAAGAAAATGCAGTGAGAATTGATACAATTCAGGGATTTAGCCGAGCTGGAAGCTGGTCCACTGGTGCCTCATTGAATACGCGACTTTATGGTTTTGTGCCGTTTAAAAGTGGAAAGATCAGAGCCATCCGGCACGTTATGACTCCTAGCGTTTCATTCAGTTACAGCCCAGACTTTTCTGACACCCGATACGGTGTTTTTGAAGAAGTACAAACAGACATCACCGGCACCACCCAAATACTGAGCAGGTATGAAGGGTTCGTATATGGGTCTCCCAGAGGTGGTGAAAGTAAAACCATTGGTTTTTCTCTTTCCAATAACATCGAGATGAAAGTAGCCAGTAAAAAAGATACTGTCAATGGAACGAAGAAAATTAAGCTCTTCGATAACCTCGGCATTAGTTCCGGCTATAACCTTGCAGCAGACTCTTTCCGTCTGAGCAATATCAACTTCAATGCCCGTACTTCATTTTTCGAGAGTAAACTCACCGTCAATTTTACTGGAACATTAGATCCGTACGAATACCTTCTTATTTCGGAATCCTTCAATTCTAATGGTGAACGTAGGGTAGTGGACCGAAGACTGGATCGGTATACTTGGAACAATGGAAATGGCTTGGGTAGGCTATCCAATATGAATGTCTCGCTCGGTATGAATCTGGCTCCGAAAGGGACTAAAAATAAAAATAGTAGAGGCGCTAGCTATGGGGAGTCAGATGCTCTTCAACAAGGAACCGGCCTGGCTCCACCCGATGAAAACGTAGATTTCGAGGGCTATACTGAGGAAGAAAGGCAAGAGCTCAACAACATTCAAAACAATCCTGACGAGTACATCGACTTTGACGTTCCTTGGTCGCTGCGTATGCAGTACTCTGTAAACAGGACACAAAGTGGTTTATCAGACGCTACAATAAGGCAGAGTTTCCAGTTCAGCGGCTCTTTGGGCCTTACAAATAAAACCCAGATCACTTTCAATTCCGGGTATGATTTTGAAGCAAAAGATTTCACCACCACACGCATTGGTGTATCTCGAGATCTGCACTGCTGGACCATGAATTTTGACTGGGTTCCTTTCGGAAATTTCCAATCTTATTTTTTCTCTATCCGAGTAAAATCGGCGGTACTGCAAGATTTAAAATACGAGAAGAGACGAAGCTTCTTTGACTTTTTCAACTAAGCCACTACTTTGTTCCAGTAGAAGCTACTTGGATTCCTTTTTGCTTTCCTTTTCTATAGCCAGCTTGATATGAGCCAGGTGGTGCCTACAGTGCCATGCGTAAAGACCCGTAAGCCATTCCAGGTGGCGCTCTCCCTCGTATTCAGGATGAATGAACTTTCGGTCTTTTTCTTGGGGCTTTAGCGTCTTTAGAAGCACGGCCCATCGCTTGTGTAGTCCGCTCAAAAGATCCAAAGAGTCAGTTATCTCTTCATTTGATGCATCCTCTCTTTCCGCCCACGCTGTTTGCCGGTAAGTCCTGATTGTGGGCGACTCTTCCGTTAAAACGATCTTGAATCTAGCAAAGGCATTGATATGGCTATCTGCAAAATGATGCACAATCTGCTTTACATTCCACCCTCCTGGCCGATAGGTCCTTTCCATCGCGTCAAAAGACAAAGAAGAGACCAGCTTGGTGAGCTTAGAAGGCATCGATTCTATGTGTTCAATCCACTGGTTCCAAGTTTCTTCAGAAGGCTTCTCGTAGTGATAGTGACCAAGGGGATATTTTAGTTTTTCTAAGTCCATATGGGGATTACTTCTTGTAAATCGGCACGACACTGCACGGCTCGCCATACATGAGCCTGCTTACTATCGGAAACAACTTCTGGGCGATACGCGTGTTGGCATATTCTGTATTGTTCAAATTGCTACATCCTTTGATCACCACCTTTTTTCCGTCCAGATCATTTTCCAGGATTAGTTTTTCAATGGCATGGTCGATCAGGACCTTTTCAATCTCACCTTCGTCACCATAAGTTACTAGGTTGGCATAGGGCCCTATGCTTGTCGCTAGCAGCATATAAGACCAAGTTGGCACGATTGCTTCAGCAGTACAAACTAGACCAACATTTTTGCCTCTATAGACCGCCCAATCATTTTCTTTCACAAATTGTCTAAAGTCTTTTTCTCGCAAGATCATTCCTTGAAATAGTACATCTGCAAGGTCAAAAATTACTTGTTCTCCCTTGTCGAGATACTCTTCCAGGTCTATAGAGACCAAAGGACTTTTTGCTACCCGATTTACTATCTCTTCCACGCTAGACTAACTTATTTTTTGGTATGGTGGTTTGCCATTCTTTAAGGTAGTTTGGCTCAAAATAGGCAACATCTTCAAATTTTTCTTCAAGATATTTTTCCAGAGCGATTCTACCCATATTGACTGCATCCGGAACAATACCCTCAATGAAAATTAGATTTTCCTGCTGATTGATCTCTCTGAATTTCGGCATGCCATTGCCAAACAAGTGGGTAGGAGCAGCAAAAGACGCGAAGGCATTAGAATCGAGTATTTTGGCCTGCGTATCCCAAAGTACCTTACCGTTCTCATCCTCCATCATAGTATAGACTTCCATTCTGCGTGCATCCATCATTGCACAAAGATTGTGAGCACCTTTAAACTTCCCTCTCACGGCCTCCAGCAGGACCTCCATAGTAGGTACTGCTATCAAGGGTATTCCCAGGGTGAAAGCAAATCCTTTCGCTGTTGAAATGCCAATTCTTAAGCCTGTATAACTACCCGGACCTGAGGAAATTGCCACAGCGTCCAGCATACGCATTGTTTTGCCAGCACTTTGGCATATCTCAAGCGCTATGCCTGGCAGTAAGCTGGAGTGGGATTTTTCCACTTCGTGCAAACTACTAGCAATTGGGGTTCCTTCCTGATGTAATGCTGCGGAACATACATTAGTAGATGTCTCAATACTGAGAATGAGTGCCAAAATCAGTTTGGATTTAGAATAGACTGGTATCGGAGAGGGTCATTCAGAATGTCAATAGCAGCCAATATATCCCGGTCTTTTCCGAAAGTAGACTCAATAATGCCTTTCTCATAGAAAAATCTACTGGCCAACTCCTGCTCCATTAGCATCACAATTTCGTCTTTAAAAGCAACTAAATCTTCACTAGCACTGTGCCTGGAAGCCTTCTCCAATTCATCAAGGTATTTCTTTAGCTTACTGTATTTCTTCTCAGCCTTTGCTGTCTCAATTAATTGTGCTGTTTTAGATTCTACTTTCGTTTCATAACTAAGATCTTTATCCTCAAGCCAGCTGAGAAAGTCTTTGTAATCGCTATCAGTAATCTTTACTTCTTGCGGAGATCCTGGTGATAGAGATGGGTTTGCATGGAGATACTGTGTCACATAATGAAAGATGAGGTCTTTTTGCACTAGCGTTTTGGTAATTGGGGCGTAAGATCTTGCCTCAACTTCAACATCAGGATCAATCCCACCACCATCAAAAACTTTTCTTCCATTCAGTGTGAAAAACTCACCTTTGAGTGAGTCTGAAATTTTACCAACACTGCCATCTTCATTACGATTGCTGTAGTCTATCGCCTGGATACATCGTCCTGTAGGTGTATAGTACTTCGCGGTGGTAATTTTCACAACCGCATCATAGGAAAGTGGGCGTTCGATTTGTACCAGACCCTTCCCAAAGGTTTTCCTGCCTACCAGCACTCCTCTGTCATAATCTTGCATCACTCCTGATACAATCTCAGAAGCTGAAGCACTGCCATTGTCTGTGAGTACCACCACGGGTAGGTCGGGGTTGACAGGATCGTTCAGTGTCTTGTAAGTCCAATCATTGGCACGTACTTTCCCCTTCTGCGTTACAATTTTTCTGCCCTTTTCCACAAAAACATTAGAAACGTTCACTGCCTCATGTAGCAAACCACCAGGATTACCTCGAAGGTCCAAAATGATGGATTCGGCACCCTCTTCAAGTAAGTCTAAAACTTTGATCCCAACCGACCTTCCTACATTTTGTGTGAAACTGGTAATGCGTACATATCCGATTTTTTCAGATACCATACCCGCATAGGGTACACTATCCACTGCGATCTTCTCTCGTTTTACTTTTACATCAAAAACATCCTTTTGTCCGAACCGCTTGATTGTGAGCGTAATCTCTGAAGCTGATTGTCCTTTCATCAAGTACCTAACCTCTTCTTGAGTTTTCTCTTCCAGGCTTACCCCATTTATGGCAACTATCTGATCCCCCGCCTTCAGTCCTGCTTGCTGTGCTGCAAACCCTTCATAAGGCAACACAATGGTACTAATGCCATTCATCCTTTCTACTACGGCACCAATTCCCGAGTACTCGCCGGTAGTCATGATCCGGTAGGATTCAATATCGTCCGCAGCTATGTAATTTGTATATGGGTCCAGGGTTGCCAACATATCGTTGATACCCTCTTGCATAAGATTGGAAGGATTGATCTCATCTACATAGTGCGTATTAACCTCTTTAAAAAGCGTAGCGAAAATGTCGAGGTTCTTGAGAATTTCAAAGTATCGGTCAGTCTCCGGGATTACTGCAGAAGCGAGTGAGAACAGCAGCACTAACGAAATGCACAGTACTTTCAATTTTTTTGACATAGGCTCATTAGATTTTAGTTTTCAAACGGTGGAGCGCCTGAACAAGTTGACTTTCGATAAGCTGAAACGATTCAATGTGCTTGGAAATGTAAATTAATCCAATATGAAGTGTTCTCTGCCTTGGTAAGCAGTGTTGGTTAAGACGATATGCCTCTCTTATCCTACGCTTAATTAAATTCCTATCGACAGCCTTTTTAAAGGTACGTTTTGGGACTGAGATCAATACACGATGGTACATGTCAGGGTCCTTCAAAACATTCGCCTCTAAAAACCGAACTTGAAACACCGAAAAACGAAAAGAGGAACCTTCACTAAAAAGTTCCTCAATATTTTTCCTGCCAGTAAGCTTGTATTTTTTGGAAAATCCGAAGGAATGATTGCCCATCAGGGCAAGGTCATTTCTTGTAGAGTCCGTCTGACACAGATAAGCTCTTCCTACCTTTAGCTCTTCTTCTGGCCAGTACATCTCTTCCACTTGCACTTTGCATGCGCTTTCTAAATCCGTGCTTGTTCACCTTTTTTCTCACCGAAGGCTGAAATGTTCGCTTCATGACTTTTTATTCTGTGTTGCTAAAAAATGGAACGCAAAAATAGATAAATACTTGTTTTGATCCAGCATCGATCACAATCTCTTAGTGCGAGATAGTATATTTATTTTAGACTTGGGATAAAGGGCAACACTTTCCTCCCGCATATATCGTTCTTTTGCCCTTTTCCAAGTCTTTTTCTTTGTCAGTATCAGTTTACTTTAAAAGTGTCTTCAGGTAAGTCTTGATTAACTTTTATGGAATTGATGCCCATTTTTACTTGCTGCGGCCCAACACTTTGGGTCTGCTGGTGAGGGAATTTGACTCCAGCAACTTCTTGATAGTCTGTAAATGTTAATGCCTGCGTCATCTGTCCTTGTGGTGTATCTAGCACCTTGCTGGTCTTTAACTTTAAATCCGACTCTACACTAAAAAACATGTTGTAAGTACCTCCTTGAGGCAGGGTAACGGATACATTGTAAGCATCCTCGCCTTCTATGGACTCCACCCCCTCTAACTTGAGATCTGCTCCCGACTCTTCCAGGTAAAATTCAGAAAACAACGAACTTGAGATGATTTGTTCTTCCTTCTGAGCATCCTGTAAAGGAACTTTATTGCCCATCTGAGAAACAGCAGCATCGGTTCCATCTGTAGTGCTGGACATCACTACCATGCCACCCATACTAACTTCCATTTTCGATTTCATCCCCTGGGCCTGGATTTGTATACCTTCCAATTTCTGTCCCATGGTTTCAACAGTCATTTGAATTTGCACATTTTCAATTTTACCTAGGGCTTCAGCGCCACCAATTGCCTCGATGTACCTAGCAATCACCATATCAGCGGTAAGTCCATCTGGTATTTTCAAAAGTGCTGGATCAACTTCCTCGCCGTACATATCAAGATATTTCACTTCCCCAAACTTGGAGAGACCAGCTTCAATCTCGCTGGCCTTACCTACAGCAATTATGTAGGCATTTTCAGGCTTAATAAATTTTTTCGCGATTGCTAAGACATCTTCACCAGACACACCTTGTATATTTTTCACATAGCTGCTGTAATAGTCTTCTGGCAGACTATACCTCTCAGTATTGATCGCAAAAGAAGCGATTGTCTGCGGTCGTTCAAGTGCTCTTCCAAATCCACCAATGATCACATTTTTTGCCAATTGGAGCTCGAAATCTGGTACTTGTTCAGTAGAAATGGTTTTCATCTCATACAAAAACTCATGCACTGCACTGTCTGTCACCTCTGTTCTCACAGAGGCACCTGCATTAAAACTTCCAACTAATGGATCGGAAGAAATAGATGAATATGCTCCATATGTGTAACCTTTATCACCTCTTATGTTTTTAAAAAGCCTTCCAGAACTGCTTCCTCCCAACATTTGATTCATCACTCTTGCCTGGATGAAGTTCGGAGTTCCTGGCTTTAAATCAATTGGATAAGAAATGTCAAGCACGGTTTGTACAGAATTCGATCTATTCACAAGCGCTACCACATTTTCCTCAGGAGCAACGGGTACAGCATAACTTACTTCAGGCACCTCACCTCTCTCCCATGCACCAAACCTCTTCTTTACAATTTTCTTTGCCTCTTTCGGAGTTATGTCTCCTACAATAGCTAGATAAGATATGTTGGGCTTGAAGTAGGTGTTGTAATAGGACTTTAGATCCTCAATCGTGATCGACTCTACTTGCTCCTCCAAAAGAATTTCACCATATGGATGATCAGAACCGTATAGCAGCTTTGCTTCAACATTTGAGGCGATGGATTCAGGATCATCTTGGTTTGCTTTTAATCCTGATAGGGTTTGCTTTTTCAGCTTATCAAGTTCCTCTTCTGAAAACGCAGGATTGTACAATACATCTGTAAATAGATCCAGTAATTTATCCTGATGCTTTGTCAAAGAGGACCCGAAAATCGATGTTGCTGACGTAGATAAGCTGGCTCCAATAAAGTCTACCTCCTCGTCTAGCTGCGCTTTTGAGCGTGTAGCGGTACCGTTTCTCATGATCTGGCCTGCCAACGAAACATACCCAGCTTTATTACCCTCTCTCACCGGATCCCGGTCTACAATCAGAGAAAATGCAACTCTAGGCACTTTATGATTTTCTACCACAATTACAGTTAGGCCATTTTTGAGGGTAAACTTTTCGTAATCCCCAATCTTGAATTCCTTGGCTGGCGCCGCTGCTGGCTTTTTCGATCTGTCAATCTGTGCGAAAATGGGTTGAACAGCAAAAAGTAACACAAGGACGATTAGATTCTTCATCGTTTTACAGTATTGATTTAAGGATTATTGTGGCTTAGGTAACCAATAAAGTACCACACGATTTTCATCATTGAAGTACTTACTTGCAACTTTTTGTAAGTCCTCCCTTGTCACGGATAAATATTGGTTTATTTCCGTGTTAATTAAGTTGGTGTTACCTCGAATTAGGTAATAATTAGCCAAAGACTGTGCGATACCCGCAATTGATGCATTTCCACCTACAAAGTTGTTTTCAATTTGATTCTTCGTCTTTTGAAATTCCTTTTCTGGCACAAGCTCTTCCTTCATCCGATCGATTTCTCCTTGCATAGTAGCCTTGAGTTCTTCAAGGTCAGTGCCTGCTGTTGCAATTGCAAAAACCAGTGAAAGACCCGGATCCTCCGCAGCAAGATCCTGTGCACCTGCTGCAAGCGCCAGCTGCGTCTCATCTACAAGCTTTCGATTCATTCTGGAGCTGGCTCCATTTGCAAGAATTAGATTTACCATATTCATCGCGTAATAGTCTGCAGCTCCAATCTCAGGTGTGTGGTAAGCCATAAACAAGGCGGGAAGCTGTACATTATCGAATACGGTATCTACCACTTCTACCTTTTGCTTTGGTTCCACGATCTCATCCCTCACGACGGCAGGTCCACGTTCAAATTCACCAAAATAAGCCTCCACCAATTCTTTGGTCTTTTCAACTTCAATATCACCCGCGATGGACAGCACCGCATTATTCGGGACGTAATATTTGTTTTTGAAAGCTTTGAAATCCTCAATCGTCGCAGCATTTATATGCTCCATAGAGCCAATAGGAGGCCACATGTAGTGGTGCTCGGTAAAAGCTCTTTTTAACATCTCTATGATGAAAGTACCATAAGGTTGATTGTCGTACCTGGCTCTCTTCTCTTCTTTTACTACCTCGCGCTCCGTTTCCACCACACCGGAATCCACAATCATATTAAACATCCGTTCAGACTCCAACCACAGGCCCAACTCTAGCTGATTTGATGGAAGTAATTCATAATAATAGGTTCTATCAAAGCTGGTAGATGCATTTCGCGCTCCGCCTGCTTCAGAAACATATTCAGTAAAGCCACCCACAGGGATATTTTCGGATTTCCTGGAAGCTACATGCTCAAAAAAATGTGCAAAACCAGTTTTATCTACCTCCTCATCTTTTGACCCGACATGATACATCGTAGATACGGCAATAATTGGGGTGGAATTGTCCTTATGTAGGATCACATGGAGACCATTACTCAGATCGTACTCTACAAATTCAATTCTACGCTCCTGCGCCGAGACTGCCGCAAGAAGAAAGGTGAGAAGTACACTCAAGAAATTTTTCATAATTCTTTTGAAATGATTTGGCAGGACTTAGTATTCAACAACTTGCGTTTAACCGCGTGGTTTTATTTTTTTCAAAATTTCGTCTGCTTGTCCACTTTCAAATCGCGGCCCGAACTTTCCTACAATCGCGGAACTAGCGTGACTAGCCAGTATCCCGGCATTTTCAGCACTAAAGCCATGATTGACTCCATATAAAAATGCTCCAGCGTACATATCACCGGCACCGGTAGAGTCCACAGGGATAACTTTGACTGGATCAATCTCGATGAAGTCTACTCCGTCAAAAACAAGCGATCCTTTATCTCCAAGTGTAATGACAAACTGCTTGGCTATTTCTTTGAGGGCTTTCTTGGCTTCTTCCAAATTTGATGCTCCGGTAAATAACTCCGCTTCCTCGCTGTTGCAAAATAGTAGGTCTACTCCACCCGATACCACTTCCTTCATTTGATCTCCAAAGTACTTTACCATGGAGGGATCGGAAAAGGTCAGACTTGTTTTGGTACCACTCCCCTCAGCAATCTGCTTTGCTTTCTTCATTGCCTCCAGACCTGTAGGTGAGGAAACCAAAAATCCCTCCATGAACAGATAGTTTGCAGCATTGATGGCCTCCTCAGATAACTGCTGGGAAGAAAAGTCTGAAGTAATTCCGAGAAAAGTGTTCATTGTGCGCTCAGCATCTTCAGTCACCATTACCAGGCATTTTCCAGTAATGCCGTCGTAAAGGCCTGCGGGATCAAGATTCGTTGCTATCCCTGCATTCTGAAGATCCTCTACGAATAGCGCACCGTCAGAATCATCTGCCACCTTACAAGTGTAAAATCCTTTACCTCCTAGCTCTGCTAAACCAAAAATTGTATTGGCAGCACTTCCTCCCCCCTGCCTCTTTTTGATCTTCCCTTGCGCTGCGCTCAATAGTTCTTGCTGTCGATCTTCCTCCACAATTGTCATCAGGCCTTTTTCTACGCTATTCTCCTCAAAAAACTGATCTTTTACTTCAATTTCATAGTCTACAAGTGCGTTTCCGATAGCGCACACATCGTATTTTCTCTTCATGTTATTTGATTAAGTTGATTGCTCTATCGGGATAGTCAGTGATAAGTCCGTCTACGCCCATTTTGAGCATTTTTTTTAAGTCTGCTATTTCGTTTACTGTCCATGGTATGACTGCCATTCCTGAGTTTTGCAATGCCTTTACGGTTTGCGTATCTAGCAATTTGAAGTAGCAGGAGTAAATCTCCGGAGTAAAACCCAGAGAATCAATATTTGTCTGCCAGGACGTCTTATTTTCTATAAGAACCGCTAATGAAACATGTGGATACTTTTCGCGGAAATATTGCAGCATTCTAAAGTCAAAGGACTGAATATTCACCCGATCCCACAGCTCATTTTTTGAAATCGTCGCATAGACTAGATCCGCGAAATCACCTATTGAAGGGTGAAAAATACCATCGGTGGCACGGGTGGTCTTTAACTCGATATTATACCTGATTGGTCTGGTAGTCTGAGATTTAACAGCATCAAAGACGGCCTGAAGTGTAGGTTTGAAAGTCGGCATCTTTTTTTGCTCGGAGAACTTTGGATGCTTTTTCTTTCCACAATCGTACTCCTTTATCTCAGGGTAGCTTAGTTCAAAAATGTTAATTTTCCTTTCACTGTCAAGCAGGTTACCATCAAGATCTAAGCATATATCGGGCGAAAAATAGGGCTCGTGGCTCACAACCAGTTGGCTGTCTCCAGACACCACCAGGTCAAGTTCTAAGGTATGTACTCCAAGCTGCTCTGCAAGCAGAAAACCCTCAATGGAGTTTTCAGGAAGTAATCCCCTTGCGCCCCTATGCCCTTGAAGATCAAAGTCTGATTTCTCCTCTAACGAATTGCAACCAATAAGGAGAAACGCTAAGAAGATCAGTCTCATGATAAAAGTTTGATTCGGGTAAAAATGTACTTTAGGGATTCCTCATTGATCACCAATCTGTAAAAATTTGTATCGTCTAGCTGCTCAGGCTGATAACCGGATTGCCGAAGGTACTTTCTACTGATATTTTTATCGAACCAGTGGACCAAGCGTATCTTATCGCCTTCTATCTCCAGACACGTCATGCCGCGCTTTCCTACCACGCAACCGGAATTAAAAACACAAGGGATATGATAAAGTGTGTTGTACAGGTAGCTCCTTAAGTGCTGCTCTCCGCTCTCCTGATGATGCTTTTTTAGCTCTTTTTTGTGTGCAATTATCTCTTCCTGAATTTTCAGCAGGTTCTTCTCCGAAGATCTTGCATAGTCGCGACATAGCTGCTCTATTTTAAATCTGAGTCTTTCTACCTTATGCAGAGACTCGAAAAGGGGGCGGTGTGTATGCCCGATAATGGAAACTACTTTTTGTGAGGCGGAAAAGCGATAAACCCTCTTTTCAATTTTGTATTGCTTTTTGCTACTGTGCGATACTGAATAGCTTTTGATTCCAAGCGGATTAGCAAAGTACTTGAGTGTGAACCCGATAAGTTCGTTGTGCCTCTGGTACTTTTTACTGGCCTGATGTCCATGGAAAATAAAGATGCTATCGTTTTGATAATTAAGCCTAAGCGATTCATGATGAGGATACCTATATGGAAGGTCCCGTCTTACTAGTAGCTCCAAGTCATGGTTTCCCACGATTTTATACAGTGCATTTCTATCGTAAAAAGCGTCAAACTGTTGGTAGACTTCTGGCCATCTTTTCACAATGTTGGAAAGATTAGAACGCTGGAGTTCTTCTACATCTCCGTTTAAGACAAGGGCGAAGTTCTTTGTAGCATAATAGCGGTCCAAAGCACTACAGAAAAGTTGAGAATTGACCCGAAAATCATCTGTACTACCACCATCCCCCATGTGCAGATCAGAGAAAATAACCCACTTCTTGTGCTTATCAAGCGGGACCGACAGGCTTTCTTTTAATTGTTCCGTAAGCTTTACAGAGATCGACGCTGCTTCTGTCTTATCAGTACTCATTGATGAGGTACGTACATTAAGGTGGTGTCGTTACTAGCGTTGATAACCCGAAAAAGGTCTTTCTTCTGAAATGGAATGAGTGGGCGCTGAGGGATTCGAACCCCCGACCCCCTCGGTGTAAACGAGGTGCTCTGAACCAACTGAGCTAAGCGCCCTTTTTGAAAGGTCTGCAAAAATAGCCTGCTTTCGGTTCCGCACAAGTACTGTATCAAATTATCTGGCAGTGAAACCAGAAAATAGATCACTATTTCCCAAAATAATAGACAATTAGATAGACCAAACCCATCGCTCCACCAAAGAAGAGCACCATAAACAAACAACCTTTAAACCAACTAGATCGCTCTTTGGAGGTAGAATAAAGCTCAAGATGCGAGTCGCTTCTCATGAGGTGATTTGCGACTAATGTACAAGATGTTATTGATTAAATAAACTTTTAGGTAAATACTGAGGCTCAATGATAGTCTTATCAATGATAAACTGCTTCCTACTTTTATAATAAATAGGTAATCCAAC
>JBCCLV010000078.1:0-19111 GCA_039026695.1 Bacteroidota bacterium | reverse complement strand
GCCCCAGTTGCTGGAACCGATGTAGCGACAAAGGATTATGTCGATACTGCCCCGGATAATGACAATCAGGATCTTGCCAATGTTCTGGGTAATGGTAATGATGCGGGCGGATTTACGATCACGAACGCTGGAGCTCCGGTTGCTGGAACCGATGTAGCGACAAAGGATTATGTCGACACTGCCCCGGACAATGACAATCAGGATCTTGCGAATGTTCTAGGAAATGGTAATGATGCGGGTAATGTTTCAATTACAAATCTGTTGGATCCAAGCAACGCGCAGGATGCTGCGACAAAAAACTATGTAGATACGGAGCTAGCATCCGGCGCACTAAATGCGGGAAACGGAGTTACCAATAATGCCGGAAACCTGGACTTAGGTGGCACTTTATCTGCTCCAGCTACGATCACGACTACCTCTACTGGTGCTTTGGATCTGATTGTAAATGGGGACGGAGCTCTGCTTGCAAATACAGAAACCACCAGCATTACCAGTGCTACAACAAACCTTGGAAATGCCGCAGGCGATAACATTAATATCGTCGGTTCAGTAAGTATCAGTGAGGATATTCGTTTTAATGAAACTACCAACGACCTTACGCTACAAGTAAATGACCAAGTAAGCGGACCAGGTACGCTGATCTTTCCTGATCTTGCAGGTAATACGGAGACAATTGCTCTCTCCAGTGATGTACTTTCTTTTCCTATTTCAGAAACCACCGCAGATGTCGGACCTATTCTTGATATCTCACATACTGGTGGGGGTGTAACATTAGATGTAGTAAATAATAGCGCAATAGCGGGAGACTATGTAATCAGGGGTGAATCAACCAATAATTCCATAGCGGGGTATTTTGTTAACAACAATACCTCATCTACAAATCAGGCACTTTACGCACATACCAGGGGATCAGCTCCGAGTTTTGTTGCATTTGGCTTTGGAACAGGTCCGGCAGCAAGATTCAGCATCAATTCTGCTGCTGGAAACAGTGCATTTGCCATGACTGCAGACAATCAGGAAGATGGCGGAGCAGGTGAGTTTGTAGTTACGAATGGTTCTAACACTGCTCCGGCAGTAAGGATAGACCATCAAGGCGCAGGTGTTGCTTTGGAATTGCTAGGTGGGGATGTGTTATTCAACAGACCTACCGAGAACTTGACAATTAGGGTTACTGATCAGACCTTCGGGGGAGGATCAACTTTAGTAATCCCTCCACTTCCCAGCGCTACGGAAACCATCGCCTTACAGAGTGATCTGGCAACTGCAGGCCTCTGGACTGCCGCAGCTCCGGATATATATTTTAATACCGGAGATGTAGGTATCGGCACGATAAACCCAGGTGCATCTCTCCAGATTGGAGATGAATTCATATTTGATCGACTTGTGGTCAATTCTGAGACCATAGATGCAGATATAATTGCCTCAAATGCAAGGCTTGATAAAAGTACTCCTACCGAAAATGAAATTTTTCGAGTGAATGCAGGCCAAGCGAGTGTGATTTCTTTAGAGCAAGGAAATATAGCTTTTCTACGAGCGGTAAATGATGCAGCTGGAACGCAGATCGATCCAAGTGCCGACATTGTCCCTTGGATGCAAATGGAAGATGATGGATCTATTTCTGTTGTTGGTCAGGCCAATTTTGCCCAAGACTTGAGTTTCGATCAAGGCCTCAATCATACCATTGCAGTTGAGGATGCCAGTACAGGTGCCGGACGAGACCTTTCTCTGGGTGCTGCGGATGGCGAGCCGGGACTTGGAGACGGTGGCAATTTGAATCTTCTTGCGGGAGAAGGGTTTGATTTCGGTGGAAACGTTACGATTAGTGCCGGAAATGCAACCAATGCAAGTGGAGCAGGAGGAGATATCGAATTAAATCCAGGGAACGCAGGCAATCCTGATGGTCGAGGTTTGGTAAGGATTCAAACCACCTCAGCTTTGCTATTGCCCACCGGAACTGATGGAGAAAGACCTGTCTCCGGAGTAGCGCAGGGAATGATACGTTACAATGAATCGACGGACGTTTTTGAGGGATATGTAGACGATGGAACTCCTGCATGGGAGCAGCTAAGTGGTGGAACCGGTCTGGATTTGACTGCCACGACTACTGATATTGAATTTGTTTCAGGTGCTAATAGAAGTATTAGTGTTGCTTCTAATGCAGCAGGCGGAAATAGCCTTTCTATCTCGGCAGGTCTTGGAGGCACCGCAGGCGGAGGTGCATTAAACTTAAATGGAGGTGGATCGACTACCAGCGGAGGAGGAGCAGTAAACCTAACTGCCGGCGGTGGGCCAGGAAATGGTGCCAATGTAAATATCACTGCCTCAAATGCTGGAAGTGGAGATGGGGGCGTGATAGACCTAAAAGCTGGTAATGGTACCGGTGGAGGAGCCAATGGAGGTGATATTTCGCTAGAAGCGGGTCTTGGTACTTCAAGCGGAGGTGACATTTTGCTTACCCCCGGTAGCGGTGCTGTAGTAGGTCAAATCGATCTGAATGGCCCTACTGTCATAAACTCTATCGTTTCAGATATAAATTTTGATCGTACAAGCAGGAGAATCGGTATTGCAAATACTACTACAGGTGCCGGTGGTGGTCTTACGTTAGCAGCCGGAGCGACGACTACAGGCACAGCGGGGCCAGGAGGTGGCGACCTAAGTCTTGAAGCTGGAGATTCTCAAAATGGAGGTGGGGGTAGCGTAGTATTAGCTGCAGGTAATACAGCAGCAGGTACTCCATTTGTAGGTGGTAACGTAGAAGTAATTCCAGGGACTGGTGCCTCGGAAGCTGAAGCGGGCTTTGTTGATATTTTGTCTACTTCTGCTTTGAAGGTTCCGGTAGGTACCACTGGGCAGCGTATCGGTGCAGGAAGAGAACTTCCCGGAATGATCAGGTACAATTCCTCATTGTCCACGTACGAAGGTTGGGATGGGGCCTCATGGCTCAATTTGGCAGCTACGGGTACATCGTTCACTTTTAGTTCTTATAATGATGCACAAAATTTTAGGATTGGACAGGGTTCGAGTATTTTCACTGAGGCTGATCCCAACTTCTTGTTTGAAGTGGTGCCGACCGCCAGTACTGGAGTCGCAACAGTTTCCGCCTCCTCTTTTGAGAATTTTTCGCAATTCAATCTTAAGTCCGCAAACGGCTTCATGGGAAGTGAAAGTCCAAGCCAAGCCGGCGAGGTACTTGGGAGGATCAGTTTTCAAGGATTTGGTGATTCCTTTTACCGGGAGAGCGCTTTCATCCAAGCCACAGCTTTAGATGGCTTTACAGATGGTGGTGAAGTAGGAACATCCATCTCTTTTCATACTGCGCGACCCGGATCGCCTAGCACTGAAGAGGTTATGCGCGTTACCAACGGCGAAATAGTTTTTGCAGAAGGCGCCCCCAGGGCCATACGGGTTGAAGCCAGTAGTGGTGCAGCCGGGGATGATCTTACCATTGAAGCAGGTGATTTTGGAGGTGGAGGACAAGGAGGATCTTTGGACTTTAATGCAGGACTAGGAGAAAGCGGCGGAGATGTGGTTATCAATGGCGGGCAAGGTGTATCAACAACTGGTGGGAACATCACCTTAACCGCTGGAAATGGCGCTGGGCCAAACGATAATGGTGTCATTATTCTCAACAGTGGTCTGGTGTCTACGCCATCTGCACCTTTTCCAGCTAGCCAGCTAAGTAGCGAGCTTCCACCACAGAAAATAATTCGTTTAGAAGCCGACTCTGACGTTTCAAACATCCTTGCAGCACAATCTGGAAGAGAAATTGTATTAATAATAATCATTGGAAGTGGGAACCAAATAATGCCGGGACCATCATTGCAGTTAAACGAAAATATCCCATTCATAATGGATACGGGAACAACCCTACACCTTGTGTATATGGATGCTCCGCTAGATCGATGGGTTGAAATAAGCAGAACCAGGCCATGATGATGCGTCTCATCAAAAAAGCTTTTCTTATGGCAATGTACCTTCCGATGGTACTTTCTGCCCAATCTGTGTTTAATAGTGGAACAGTATTTTCTTTGGGTCAGCAGACTACCTTTTCCTCTGGAGGAAATACTTTTTTCAGGGGGCGATTGGAAAATCAAGGTACTTTGGTGGCAAAGAGCAATGTTGATTTTTTTGATAATCGGGACATTGGGAATTTAAGGTTAAGTGGTGCTGGAGATCAGGAGATTAATGGAGATACACTCCTCATTACGAACCTGGAGGTGGAAAAAACAGGAGATGTCCAATTGCTCACAGCCCAGATATTCGTATCTGGCAGCTTAAACGTGATCTCTGGTGTTATTAAAACGGGTGATATTGACGACCTTATTGTTACGGGCCAGTCTAGTGAAAGCGGTGCTGGCTTTGTGGAGGGAAAGTTGGTAGGACTTTCATCGGGAAATCCAGTCAGTTTTCCCATGGGAGTAAATGGTTTTCGTAATGCGATCACATTTTCGGGCACAGACCCGGGAATTCGACTTGTGGTAGATTGCGTAGTTCCAGAGCCCAGTTCTTTGTTACCCACCGAAGAGATGGTGGGAATTGCCGATGAGGTGGAGTGGAGGGTACAAACCCTTTCTGACAGTACTCGTGCTACTTTAACGGCTAACTTTTCAGGCCTTGACTTTATCAATTTTTCTAACGGACAGTCCATTAATGCGAACAGATATGCGCCGGCTTTGGCCATCATTCAAGAAGGGGATACCATTTATACTGCTTTGAATAGCTCAGAGGCTACACCAGAAAATAGCGCAAGTGATCAAACTTCTGGTCGCATTGTAAGTACCAGTACGATTACCATTGATACAACAATCACCCGCATCAATGTTGCATGGCTGCCTTTTATTGATGGACCAGAGTTTTTTGTCCCCAATGTTTTTTCACCTGAAGGATTTCTCGAAGAAAACAGAATATTTCGTCCTTTTTTTGCCGGAGCTGAGGTGAGCAATTTAAATATTCGAGTTTTCAATACGTTCAACGCTGAAGTATACAGTGTGAGTGAAACAGGTGCAGATCTTGATCTTTCGCTCATTGGATGGGATGGGAAATTGAGGGGAGGCCAGCCAGCTGAAGAGGGGGTGTATTATTACAGTATTCAGCTAGTTGCAGGAGGTCAAGTTTATGAAAAAACCAGCTCTGTGCTGCTAGTGAAATGAGAGGAATAGCAGCGTCCTTATGCATTGGGTTGCTTATCATACGCGCATTTTCGCAGGAGGGACAGTTTTCTCAGTATTATGCCAGCAGCTCTGTGCTAAACCCAGCCTTTATCGGTACAAATCCCAACTTCTCATTCAATACCAATTACAAACGTTCGGGGACCAGAAACCAGGAAGCTTTTCTGGAATTAATGCAAGCTTCTTTTAGCTATCCGCTTAGAAAGCAGACAAGTAGATCCTTCCAAACGGGAGCGATTGGCGCTACTTTTTGGAGGGAGAGCCGGGGATTTGAAGGAATTTACACTGCCCAGAAAATACTTTTGACAGGGGCCTATGCCATAAAGTTGTCACGACTGACCAACCAGCGAATCATCTTCGGTCTTCAAGGGGGTATCGTACAGAATCAAATCAGTGGAGATAATTTCCAGTGGGGCTCGCAATTCAGCCAATATATAGGTTTTGATCGCGCGCGCGAAGGTGAAACAGTGGGTACTGGAGCCATCTACTTTCCCACCGCAAATTTCGGGGTGATCTACTCCACCTTTGATAATGACAACTATATGATCCGCGACAAGGCGCTTTTGGTAGGGCTAAGCGCAGACTATTTGAATGAGCCGAGGGTGCGTCAAGATGGATTTGGCATTACCACCAGAAGTAGAATTTTTCGTGCATTTAGCTATGCCAGCTTTACCCTAGCGCCTAGATTATCCTTGTTTCCCTCAGGCTATGTACTGTATTCCGATGGAAATGAGCAAGTAAACGCTGGAATGTACTTGTCCTCGCTCGTAAGTCTGCCTCGTGCCATTAATTCGGTGGTTTTGCAGGTGGGAAGCTGGTACCGATTAAACGACTCCATTATTTTACTCGCCGGAATGAAGTGGAATGAAATACGCCTAGGTATGAGTGTAGATCTGAATACTACATCATTTGATGTAAATGAGGCACTGGGAAACAATTTGCCTTCTTATGAAGTCTCAATTACCTACAACCTGGACATTAGCAGGTCTTTAGGAAATGTGTCAAGCCCTATTTTCTGACGAATTTTACCTTTTGCAGCAACAGACCTCTTCACTAATCTTTACTTTAACAAGATGAACACAGTAGTTCATTCTCTTTATTTCTCTGAACTACATGACCTCTAGGCATATAAATAAACGTACATGGAATCTTGAAATTAGACCTAGGGTCTTCTTTGGTCTGGTTTTATGCTTGTCCCTGGTTGATTTAAATGCGCAATCTGTTCCTCGTCTTAGAAAAGTTGCCGACGAGCTTTTTAAGAACAGTAGATTTCTGGACGCCACTGAATATTATGAGAAGATTGTAAGTCTTGACAAAAGAAAGGAGCTCTTTGAAGCTAGGTATCGCCTGGGCATTTGTTACGTGGAGTCTCTCCGGTATGCTGAAGCGGAAAAGGTATTTGAGGAGTTGGGAAAGATCGATAAGCAAGAAAATGACTACAGAGCAAAGGCAATCTACCGTCATGCTTCGATTTTAAAAGTGGATGCCTCTTTTGAAGAGGCGGATTCCCTGTTTGCGCAGGTCATCTCCATGTCCAGCGATCAGGAGCTGATCAAACTTTCACGAAAACAGAAAGAGGGCTGCCTTCTGGCGCTAAGACAAAGTAAGAAAGATCGGGGTTTTTCGGTCACCAGCCTTGATGATGTGAATTCAAAATACCACGATTTTGGAGCGGTAATTAATCCCAGCAATGGTCAGTTGGTACTGGCGACCACAAGAAATCTTGGAGGAGTACAATTTGAAGGTACCCAGGTAGAAGGGGTTCTTCCGGACCTAGCATCTTTTGAAAAGTCAAGGGAACGGTGGCGCTTAAATAGCAATGATCAACGTTTTGACCGACTGAACTCGGAGTGGTCAGAGGGGGCGGGATCTTTTGCGCAGGATGGTAACCGTTTCTACTTTTCGACATGCGAGGGTGACGGCAGTGAAGGATGTAAAATCATGGTAAGCAACCTCGAAAATGGTAGATGGAGCAAGGCCGAGCCGCTCAATGAATACATCAACGAAAAGGGTACGGACAGCAAGCAACCATTTATTTCAGTCACGGGAGACACATTATTTTTCAGCTCGAATCGGGCAGGAGGGTATGGAGGTAGTGATATCTGGATGAGTTTAAAGGGCCTGGCTCCAGAGTCATGGAGTCCAGCAATCAATATGGGTGATGCCATTAACTCTGCGGAGGAAGACATTACGCCCTACTATTCATCAGCCTTTAAATGCTTGATTTTTGCCAGTAATGGGCATGTAGGCTATGGTGGCTTTGACCTATATGCTGCCAAGGGGGTCTCATTTTTTGAACCGGAGATATATAATTTGGGCGCGCCTTTTAACTCGTCACTGGACGATACGTACTTCAATATTTCCAGTAATCTCGGGTTTCTTTCTTCAAATCGAGCGGACGGAAGGTTATTAAACCTTTACTCATTTGATGTCACGGATGAAAGTCTCTTTCTATCGCTTCTGATCTCTGGAGAATCGTTGATTGATGGTAAAGTAGTTTCTAGATTTCGAAATACTCGTACGCTGGATTTATTTGCTTTCAGGGTGGAGGATTATCAGGGATACGAACTTTTCGCACCTGAAAAGAGAATCAAACCAAAACCATCGGTAATTGCTAAAAGAGAGGCAAAGCAAAAAAATACATTACCAGCACTTCAAAATGGTCAATCGCTAGCATCTTATCAAGAAGATGATGGTCCTGAAAGTTACTTTAAAACTGCCTCCACGGGCCGAAGGTCATCGTATCAAGTCGACTATGAGCACCTTTACTTTCGATCTGGATCGTTTGAGCTTCAGCCTTCAGCGATACAATCGCTTGATGAATTGGTAGCGCAACTCAACGGATTGAACATTTCCTCAATTGAGATTCTTGCATATACTGATATTGACGGGAGTAAGGACTTTAATCAGCAGTTGAGTAGCCGAAGAGGAAATGAGATTGCAAAGTACCTAATGGCATCTGGTGTTTCGGAGAACCTTATTCAAGTGCGGGCAAGGGGTGAAGGTCCACTTTCTTCACGAAATAGTTGGTATGCCAAGATGTTTAGCCGAAGGGCAGAAATTATTGTGAATGCAGAAACCCCTCTACAACTGCGAAGATCGAAACCCTACGCCGTGAGGTATAAAAAGACTTTGGAAGAATTGGGGCAATTGCTGGGAATCGCACCCAGTACTCTTCGTAAATCAAATAATAGGATTACTGGTATAGTAGAACCGGGGACGATCATTAGAATACCTGAAGACCTGGTAGTAATTCCAAATATTCGCTTTTTCCTTGAAGAGAAGGACATGCGAAATACCTTTTTTATGTATCATGTCAAGCAAAATGAAACCCTCTCCACGGTAGCTTCGCGCTATCAAATACCGGAAGAGCTGATTGCTGAAATAAACCAATTAGAAGGTGAGTTAGAGGCTGGAGATCAAATTTTCATCTATCGCATTGAGTAGAATTCGGCGGACTGAAAGCCGAGCAAAACCCCTATGGTAAAAAATTCTTAATAGATGATTAAATTGCAATAATGATTAATGACAGGATTTTCCATTTGATCACTCTACTGAAGAAGAATCCTACTTCATTTGCTGAATCGCTGAATGTAAGTGTCACGGTCATATTCAACATAATCAAGGGACGAAGAAGTAAGCCTAGTTATGACCTCATCCTTAATATATTACAGACTTATAATCGACTTAGCTCCGACTGGTTGATCAAAGGTGAGGGACCGGTTTGGAACGACGATGTGGTTGCTTCCGAAGATTTTGTTCCTTCGAATGTACGTTTAACAACGAGGTTACAACAACTTGTTTTGTCGCTCGGTTTGGAGTACCCCAAATCTGCAGAAGTCTATGAACTCGATGAATTGGTCAATCACCTGATAAGGGAGTCTGCTGAACAAAAAAGACGATTATTGCTTTTGCAGGATCGTAAGGATGGTATGATTGAAATGCTGAAACGAAGGCTTAAGATCAAAGGAAAGTCTATTTAAGAACATTTAGCTCTCGCAAATCTTGTGCGATTGAGTTTTGTAGCCTACGCTTACCGATTTGATAGCCTCCGATCACTAATGCTATAATTAACAAGAAGCCGAAAGTTGAATATTGTGCGTACGCATAAATAGATTTTAACCTTTCTTTTTTCTCTACATCATCAAAGTATCTCTTGGTGATTAATTCAAAGTTATATTCCTTGTCTCTCTGCATAATTTCCTGCTGGCGTTCAATGTACTGCATTGAAACCCGAGAGTACTCATTTAAATAGTACTCCCCTTTTTCTATGTCGCCTTTCTGAAAATACAGATTAGAAAGTAGCTGATAAGTCTGAAAGCTTTCGGGATTTTCTGAGACATGGTCGATCAAATTGTATGCTTTGATTAAAAATCTCTCTGCCTGCTTATGGTCATCTACTAAAACCATAAGCTCACCTAAATAGCGATATGAGGTATGAAGCCCATAAAAATCAACTATACTACTCTGCTCAAAAATAGCTATGGCGTTTTTCAGTAGAGAGGTAGCTTCCAATCTCTTTCCAGAATGAAATGCAATTTGACCTATGTTATGAAGTGCTTTTGCTTTCATGACTGGATAATCACTTGCATATTCGTGGAGTTCAGTGTACATCAGGCGTGCTTCTTTTAAGTCACCTTGTTGGTATGCAATTATTCCCAACTGATTTAATGCAATCAATTTAAGCTTTTGATCGGCGATCTCTTTTAATTCCAAAAAAATCTGTTTTGCTTCATTGTATCTTTTCGCTTCTTGATAGACTAATCCTTGATTACGCATTAGTTCCATCTGTTTTTTGAGCATATTATTCTTTTTTGCAAGGGCAATTGCTTCCAAATTGTATTTAGTCGCAAGACCATTCACATTGAACGTTCTGAATATGTTAGCTAAGTTTTTTCTCAGAGAAATCTTATCCTTTTCTAATTCATCGTAATCAGCAGATTCAGCTTGGCGGATTGCTTCTAGGTAATAGATGGTCGCAACACCGAAGTTCTTTTTTTGCTTTTGACAATAACCTAAGATGTAGTTGGCTTGGATTTCTGCGTATTTATCATTTTCCTCCAGAGACGATTTAAGAATGCTTTCAGCTAGTACGATGGCAGAATCAAGATCAGAGCGCAAAAGCTTGTAGGCCTGCCCCAGATCTTCTCTTTGGGCATTTAATGCATTAGAAAAAATTAAAAGAACAGAAAGAAAAATTACTTTTCGCATATGCGAACCATATAACTGATTGATACACGAAGTTAAAAAAAAACGCCGACATAGTCGACGTTCAGTGAGATTTTAAATTCTATTTAAACCGTTTTGTACCGGATTATCTTAATTGCCTCCCGGTACATCATCTCCAGATCCCTGGTCCCCGTTACTACCTCCTCCAGTATTAGAATCCCCTGTCAAGATTGTCGAGGCGGAAGTGTCCTTGATCAATTCATCCATTGTATCATCCTCCTGGCATGCAGTGAAAAATAGTGCTCCTGATACAAGTAATGCTGTAAATAATTTCTTTTTCATGATTGAATAAATTTTGAATTCCATAACTGATGTAAACTTAGAACAATTTTATATTACACGCAACTACGTAGTGAAAAAATTCATTTTTACCCCTAGAATTGATGGATTGGTGTTTTAGCGTTTACTTTGAATCAGATCTGGAAGCTAATTTTTGAAAATTGAGGACATGAAATTTGAAATGAAAAAACTAGTTCAAGCGATTTTAGTAGTTGTCTTGGTATTTGTGCAGGCATGCTCGAGTCCTTTTACACAATCGCGTGGGGAGGAAATAGACACCTCAGGCGCAATTGACACAGAAGCATTCCTCAAAACAGTAAATGGATCACCCGAGCTTTATAAAGTGCGAGGGGTTGCGTTGGATGTGTGTCAGAAAAAAGGCTGTTGGATGACATTAAAGAATGAGGCCAACCAGACCATTCGCGTTACTTTCAAGGATTATGGCTTTTTTGTACCGGTTGACATATCCGGAAAAGAAGTGATTGTAGAAGGTCTTGCTCAAGTGGAGGTGATCCCTGAAGCAGATGCCCGACATTACGCAGAAGATGCAGGTCAGCCTTTCGAACCTGAGATGCAAAATTCTGTCTCCTTTGTGGCGGACGGAGTATTGTTTACTGAATAGTCTATTTAAGTAGGGCACTATCCCCATACTTAGTGATCAACAAGAAAAACAAGCAGGTATCTCTACAAATACCCTTTGCTTCTCATAGCTGCATGAATCTTTAAACAAATCCATGCGTCGGTTGCTGCATATCGCCTTTGTGCCTCAGTTAGTATTTCGTTTTCCCAGTTTGTCACTTGTTGACTTTTGGAGATCCTACCATCAAGAAAGATTGCCGCTAGTTTTCGAACTCCTATATGATTTGTACCTATTTCTTTTGCTACGTGATTTAAATCCACAAAACCCCGAGGAATAAAAGGTCTTAAGCGCCGAAGATCTTTTAGATCATCAGCGATGCTGATACCCAATTTCACTACAGAATCGTCTGTAAAAAGGTCGAAGAGCGGTTTTGGATAATCCAGTATCCCTATGCGAAAAAGGTAAGCACAATGTTCTGTAGCTAACTGAACCAGCGCGGTTGGGTTGTATTCACCTTTATTGAAGGTAGGTTTTGTCTCAGTGTCAAATCCGATTAAATCGCAGGCCTTTAATTCCTGTAGCGCCTTTTGGCATTTTTTGTGGGTATCCACAACCTCAATGGCATTCTCGAAACATAGCAGTGGAAGTTTCCGGATGTCTTCTTTGCTGATATGTTCGGGAAATAGATTATCCATTTGGGCCTAGCTTTCGAATCTTGTACCCTAGGTAGCCTACAGTCATTGTCATGATCGGGCTGATTAGATTAAAAAAGCAGTAAGGTAGATACGCACCAGTTGCTACTCCTAGCACATTTGCGTGATAGGCACCACAGGTATTCCAAGGGATAAGCACCGAGGTAACAGTACCCGAGTCCTCCAGTGCCCTACTCAAATTTTCAGGGGCTAGGCCTTTTTTCCTGTAAGTATCAGCATACATTCTGCCCGGAACCACGATTGCTAAATATTGGTCGGAGGCAGTGGCATTGAAAAATATACAGGTTCCGGCGGTAGAGGCGATCAATGAACCAGTGGATTGTACTTTGGCAATAATTGCCGATGCGATACACTTGAGCATTCCAGTACGTTCCATTACTCCTCCAAAGATCATTGCAGCCAGAATCAACCAAATGGTGCCAAGCATACCGTGCATACCAGAGCTGCTTAGCAGACCTTGTTCATCTAAAACAGGGTTGCCAGTAGTAAAGGAGATGTTGCCAAACATGGACTGCATCACACCAATAAAGCCGCTTGTAAAGCCAGGTGATACGGAGTAAAACCAGTCGTAGAACTTACCATCATAGCTAGAGGCATTTGCTGTTTGCCCTACTAGCTCCGGTTGAAATATCAGGGCAAAAACTCCGCCTAGCAAGGTTCCAATAAGTATCGCCGGAAGGGCCGGCATTTTCTTTATGATCAAAATCACCACTACTAAAGGAACCAAAAAAAGCCATCCATTAATATTGAAGGTGCTGTCCATCGATTGCAAAATTTCTTCTTTTCCGGCAATGATCCCCTCAGTGCCTGTGGAAAGCCCTATGATTAGAAATATGGTGATTGTAATTAAGATCGAGGGTATCGTCGTGACCGTCATGTACCTGATATGAGTAAATAGATCGGTACCTGCCATGGCGGGGGCGAGATTCGTGGTGTCCGATAAAGGAGACATCTTATCACCAAAGTAGGCACCGGAAAGAATTGCACCAGCCACCAATCCCTCGGAAATACCAAGTGCTTTTCCGATTCCGATCAAGGCAATACCCACTGTGGCCGCAGTGGTCCATGAACTACCGGTAGCGATTGACACGATGGAGCACACGATACAGGCTGCCACCAAGAAGATGGTTGGATTCAGAATTTGTAGCCCATAATATATCATGGCCGGCACTACACCGCTGAGCATCCAGGTACCTGCAAGAGAACCTATAAGTAGTAAAATGAGAATAGAAGCCATTGCCGAACTAATGCTCTTTACAATGCCATCTCTTATTTCCTGCCAGCTCCACCCGATTCGCACAGCTACTACAGAAGCAACAGCAGCAGATACAATCAACACTATTTGATTCGATCCACCTAGTGCTTCACTACCAAAAATTCCCACGTTTACTACCAGGAGTAAAACAAGGAAAATAATAGGTATTAGGGATTGTAGGAGGGTAGGTTGTTTGTGCTCCGCCATCTAAACTATTTCCGTCAGCGTTCGAAAATAGCCCTTTTAAAGGAAAGATCAGGAAGCCAATTTTATAAAGTCAATTTTGCTGCAATCCACCTTGGCTTTCATCACGTGAAGAATGTTATACAATCCGAAGAAAGTTCTGTTGAAGTAGATAAAATGCCTTGATCCTCTCGCTTGCAGCCTACTCATCTCTGGGTCCTTTGAGATTTCATCTCCCTTTGCATAGATATCATTGAAGAAGGAATCATCGCTAAAGTCAAAAACTCCCTCATTAAAGGGTCTTGAAAGTATTTTAATGAAATCAGTAAACATCTTCTTCACCACCACAATATCTCTCTCAGGATCATTGGGACGAATAATTTCTAGCTGCCGGTACAGCGTATCTACTTTGGCCTCATTTTCCACCACCGAATAATCAGACAGTTCAAAGTAGGCTTGATAAAAATCTTCAGGGATGTATTTAATGCATCCAAAATCAATGACTCCAAGCTCATTCTTGTCATTGATGATGAAATTTCCAGGGTGTGGGTCAGCATGCATCATCTTGAGTACATGCATTTGATACATGTAAAAATTCCATAATGTCTGGCCAAGTCGATTCCGGTCTTCTTGCTTTTGTTCCCTTTTCATCCACGCGCCGATAGGTTCTCCCTGTAGCCAGCTCATAGTAAGGATCTGAGGTGCGCACAAATCCGGATAGTATTTAGGGAAAAAGACGCCATCCAGGCCGCTACACTTTTCCGCAAAATCCATTGACTGACGGAGTTCTAGCGTGTAGTCGGCTTCTTCCAAGAGTTTTTCTTCCACTTCCTTCATGTATGGATCCACATCCTTACCGCGGACATTCATTAAGCGTAAAGCAAAAGGCTTGGCTAGTTTAAGATCACTTTTGATGCTATCCCCAACTCCCGGATACTGCACTTTTACCGCTAAATTATTTCCATCCAAAGTTGCTTTATGCACCTGACCCATAGAAGCTGCATTGGTTGCACTCTTGGAGAAAGACTCGAATATTTCGTGTGGCTCTTTTCCAAGATTTCTTTTGAAAGTCTTTTTCACCAACGGATAAGACAGTGGTGGAGCGCTGTATTGCGCCATTGCAAACTTGTCAGAATACGCCTTAGGTAGCACATTTTGGTCCATGCTTAATAGTTGTGCCATTTTTAGAGCGCTCCCTTTCAGCTCGGAAAGCGAATCGTAAATATCCTTAGCATTTTCCGCATCCAACGCCTCCTTGTTTAGCTTACCATTTAGTGCGGCCTTACCGTAGGCTTTGGCATAGTTCACCCCCACCTTCGCTCCTGTGGATACGAATTTGCTTGCTCGCTTTACTTTAGAAATTGGAATTCTATCAAGTTCTTTTGTCATTAGGCGGAGGCTCTAGAAAAGCCCATTTTTTGAATGAAAAATTTACTAAGGTCGAATATGGAGTCTAGCGCTGGAAGCTCTCCAATGTCAAATACGGTTCTGGTAGATTTTTCAATGAAGATATCTGTATCCTTTCCTTCACCTGTGTCATCCTTTACCCAGAAAAAAAGCAGTGATACAACATGAGCTGAAAGCACCCTGCGATAAGTGGACTGAAGTGTATCCTGAGCATTGTCAGGTAAGAAAGAGAAACCTTGCGCCCAATCTATATTGTCAGACTTAGTAATGATATTGAGTGCTTTTTTGAGTTCTTTCGGAAGCTCATTTGGCTTTTTTCCTTCGAGCTTCATCAGAATGTAAGACCGATCTGATTTGATTATTTCCAGAAGTGTGTAGAGATAAGATAAATGCTTTTCGCGACTAACCATCTCCTCAAAGTCGGGATCTTTTTGTAAGACTTCCATTGTTTGATGAAAGTAGCCTTCCCATATGGAGGATTCTACAGTCTTTAAGGAGCCAAAATGCTTGAAGAAGGCTTCATCTTCCACACCCAAAAACTTAGTGAAGACTCGCACACTCTCAGGCTGTTTTCCGTGCTCTAATAAAAAGTCTTGGTATCCTTTTAAAATCGTCTGCTTGCTAGCTGTCTTTTTCGCCATGTCGTTGATTTTTTCAATTTAATTAACCTGTAATCCATCAAATAGTTGCGGATAAGCTTGATTTTAGACTGTCCTTTTTGATTGCTAATCTGATAACATCATGGCTAATTCTGCACCTACTAAGCTACCAATCGCTACCCCCATACCACCAAGCCGAATGCCAACTGCAACTCGATCAGAAATTTTCTTTAAGATTGGAGACTTATACTCGCCAAATGCCATAATACCGGACCAGATTTGCTCAACTTCATAGGCTTGATCCGGCAAGATGATTTCCTCAAGATCGGTGAGTAGCTTTCGCATTATTTCTTCATTCACACCAAATTCTACTGTCTGCTCGGTTTGTTGATCGAAGTTTCTTCCACCACCAAAAAGTAGCTTTCCATTGTAATCTCGGAAATAGTAGTAGCCTTCATCGTAGTGAAAAGTACCCGCAAGACCAAGAGGTTTTTGCGGGACTACACTCAGCACCAGACCTCTTCCTGGCTTTAAGTCAAATAATTCTGGGAAAAATTGATTGCTGAAAGCATTGCAACAAATAGCAACCCTTTTTGCTTGGAAATTGACCTCTCGGCAAACCAAGTCTATGGCGCTCTCAACTTCATTGATGCTCAAGACTTCACATCCTGTCAAGATCTTTACGCCTAATGCTGAACAATGGTCCCACAGTGCACTCATCATTTTGCCGGTGTCTATCTGGCCTTCAAATTGATTAAAAATGAGGTGTTTGGTTTTCGCAAGTCCAAACTCAGCTATTTTGTGGTCTGCTAATGAAAAAACAGGTTCCTGAAAGATTTCTTTTAGCAATGCATTAACCTCTTCCAAAGCGACCAGAGCCGGATCTTCGTTTTCAAAAATTAGTTCGTAACCGCCTTTCTGTTTAAAATCAATTTTGACATCTCCAAGCCTCTTCCTCATCAAGGCTAAGCCTTCCACGCGCTTTCGCACCAGCGAGATCATACGCTTTTCACCTAAAGTCCGATTATCTGCAAGTAGTTCTGAAACGCTTCCAAAACAGGCAAAACCAGCATTTTTGGTACTGGCTCCTGAAGGAAGTATGCCACGCTCTAAAACAGCTACGGAGAGATTTGGATGCTCCTCTTTAAGAGAGGCAGCAGTAGATAGTCCGGTAATGCCCGCGCCAATGATGATTCTATCGTAGCTAAGAAACGATTGTTTTTCCCAGAGACTTACCATCTTGAGGTCATTTGGTGGTGTATTTTACTCGAATGATATCTGCTTTGATGCCTGCAGCTGTGAGAAAGTTTAGCCAGAAAAGCTGCTGAGCAGAAAGGTGATCGTTCGGAGACTTCACTTCGTAAAATCGGTAATCCGTCTCATTCCAGATGAATAGATCAGGGAATCCTGTGCTATTGTCTTTGGTTTGACGGGCGATTTCCAAAAGCACTTTTTTTAGCCCTTTTAGTGGAAGCTTATTGATCATCATCTCAGCGATCGGTAAATACTGATCCGTCCAGTAGACGAAGCGGTTGGCAAGCCCTTTATTTTCCTCAAAAACTTCCATTACATGCTTGAAGAGGGCTTTTTTTGATCTTAAAGCTTTCAGCCTAGTTTCCAGGTCCATTTTTCTTTTTAAGTAAAAAGCAGGATGGTTAAGGTCACTGGGTTGTCGCTGTAGCGGATGATGAAAGTCTCCATAGTCTTCACGGAACAGTTCTTCCCAAAACACCAGCCCAAACAGGTTTTTCCAGATGAAATTTTCAGCATGGATTCCTTCCCAACCTTCATTGCCAAAGTGCGAAAGTACCTGACGCTCAACCCGATCATTGCTCCTGGCTAAATCGATAATGAGTGCTTTTTGCAGACGCCTGGTCATACTACGGTCAATGCGCATACCAGACTTATTGAGGTAGTCAGTGGCAAAAGTTAATTCGGAAGCATTCTTAGGGTCTTCCAGAATGTCTCTGGCCAGATCCACTGCTGCTTCTTTGTTGTCTAATTTGTCCAGAATGCGCACTGTACGTTCGCGAGCGGGCGGAAGCTTAGCAAATGAAAAGTACCTAACTGCATTTTTATAATGCGCTCTTTTCTCGAAATAGGCCCCGATTTCAAGTAGCAGTTTATCTGCTGCTTCTTGTGCGCGTGGAAATTGTAGCCAATGCGTCCAGGGCATTTCGCTTAAAAATTCTTCCAATGGTAGTTGATTGGCGATGACCTCTCTGACCATTGGCTTTAATTGTGATAGGTGCATCACTGCCAGTGCTTCTTCCCTTGTGCTGAACCAAGGTTGGAATTTTGCTTCATCCAATGACTTGATCTGTACATTACCTATATCCCGTATCACAAACTCTGTCATCTGGCTGTAGCGATTACCAAAGAAGAGCAGCTTGATAAATTCTACCTCTTGATTTTTTTGTGTTTGAATAATTTCTTCCTGAGCTTGAAGTATTTCCATGTCACTTTCCGTCAGCTCCTGGAGAAGGGTCGATTTCCGTGCTTTTTTATCGAGGAAATCAAAAATATGAATCAGTTCATTTTTGGTAAATAACTTGAACTGTATAGTATCCAAAGTTTCATTTTTTGCAAAGAAACCTGTATGTAAGAGTTCTTCCTTGGCTGCTGTGATATCAACAATCTCATGGTAATTCATCTTGCTTATTCTAAAGAAATCGCCTTTCCTGTTTGAGCAGCGTAGGTACAAACACTGCGCATCCTCAGTCAATGAATCAAATTCTTGTAGAAATAGATATTCGGGAGCTGCCAGCACGTGTCCATAGTGTCTTTCGACAAATGCCAAGAGGTATTTGAAATAGTCTAAGTAGTACTTTTCGGGTAATATAATTGGCTCTTTAGCTTTCAATCAAATTCATTGAGTAGCAAGGAATATAATTTCAAAGCTCTTTTTCGGAAAATTTTATGGGAAGCAAGTAGGGTTTTAATTTCACATGCTTTCTTGATAGGATCCTCCTAGTAATCGAGTTTAACTTCGAACTTGTAATTTTAACTTCAATTTAAATAGTTATATGCGCCTTCCACATATTATTATTTTAGTAGCCTTTGCGTATCAGTCTACATCTCAGAAACTGGTAATAGAGAAGAGCATTGATCTTTCAACAGAGCCGGGAAACAGTAAAGATGTACTTACGATCGTAGAGAGAGATAGTGCTTTTTCTTACGTATTCTTCGATGATTTTGAATTCAAGATGATCAAGTTTAATGATCATTTTGAAGAACTGGAACAATACTCTACCAAAAGATCTGATAGCTTTTATTCGACTTATGAGGGTTTTTCAGAAAAAGATGGATACTATCATTTGTATTTCACAAGTTCAAAAAGAAAGAACTTTTACGTACATAGTATCAATCCAGCTGAAAAAGTGGCGCAATCGAAAAAAATTGAATTATCTCTAAAACAAGAAAAGTACTTGGGGTCAGTCAGTTACTTAGGGGATTGGTTTTTAATGTCTATGGTAAAAAATTCATCCACCTTGAAACTTTATCATTTTGAAGGTGATAGATTGAAGAAAGAGCACACACTTGATTTCAGCAATGGAATGTTTTTTAACGTCAATAGAAAAATTGTAAGTCTTGATAAAGTTGTATCAGGTGCGGCAAAGAAAGTTTATTCAGATGAGGACCTCTCAATTTCTTCCGTCCATGAAGAGACGAAAATGTATTTATATGTATCAAAATGG
>JBCCLV010000077.1:0-19692 GCA_039026695.1 Bacteroidota bacterium | reverse complement strand
GAGTGGTCGATGGGATCATGGATGCTGCCAAACGCCAAGCTTTACGAGCTTTCGGCGCTCAAAGATCTTAGAGAATATTTAGAAGACCCACTCAATTCCAATCTTCAAAGCAAGAACTTCATAAATATGATGAATAGCATCATGGAAACGTGGATTGAGCATGAGCCCGAACGTGCAGAGCGTTTAAAGAACACCTAAAATAGCCAGGGCACCAAAATCTGCAAAACATGAAAAAGATTCTGATTTTGTTTGCCCATCCTCGCTTTGAACAATCACGTGCGAATCACCATTTAATTCATGCATTAAAAGGCATGGATGAAGTGACTTTCCATGATCTTTATGAGCAGTACCCTGACTTTAATGTAGATGTAAACCGTGAAAAGGATCTGCTTAAACGGCATGAAATAATTGTTTGGCAGCATCCATTTTATTGGTACAGTTGTCCTCCCCTTCTGAAGCAATGGATTGATATGGTACTGGAGTTTGGTTGGGCCTATGGACCAAATGCTGATGCCCTGCATGGTAAGCAGGTTTTTAATGTGATTACCACAGGAGGGGCAAGGGAGGTCTACTGCGAGGAGGGAAGAAATAATTACACAGTCAAGGAGTTTCTGCGCCCTTTTGAGCAGACGGCAAGACTTTGTGGTATGGACTACTTGCCGCCTTTTGCTGTAATGGGCACACACAAACTCAAGCAGGAGGACTTTTTATCTTATGCTAAGCAATACCAGAACCTTCTGAACCGCCTTCAGCAAGATGAAATGTTTTTTTCTGAAGGAAAAAAATGTGAGTTTGTAAACGATCTACTAGAGTAGGATGAACTTAACCCATACCATATCATGACGGGGAGTTTTCTTTTTCAAGCGGTGATCTACCTAGGTGCGGCAGTGGTGTGTGTTCCTATAGCGAAGAGATTTGGGCTGAGTTCAGTTCTTGGCTATCTGCTCGCAGGCATTATCATCGGCCCGTACTTGCTAGGTTTTATCGGTGAGGAGGGAGAAGACATTCTACACTTTGCTGAATTTGGCGTGGTGATGATGCTGTTTCTGATCGGCCTGGAGATTGAGCCCAAGGCTTTTTGGAATATGCGTAAAACCATCCTTGGGCTGGGAGGCGGACAGGTCTTTTTTACTGTTGCCGGGTTTTTTCTGGTTTTTGTGCTTCTAGGATATTCATGGAAAGCGGGATTGAGTATTGCAATGGCGCTGGCACTGTCGTCTACTGCTATCGTACTGCAGACATTAAAAGAAAAGAATCTCATGGAGACCGTCTATGGCGCTTCCTCCTTTTCCATTCTGCTTTTTCAAGATATTATCGTGATCCCTATGCTAGCGGTAATTCCTTTACTAGGGACAACTTCGGAGGTAGCAGGTGGCGAGCATGATGGTGCGCATGGTGGTGCAGATGCTACTTTTATGGACCAGTTGCCGATTGGTTTTCAGACTCTTTTTGTGCTGCTTTCAGTGGTCTCAGTGGTTTTGGCTGGGCGTTACTTATTTGTGCCGCTACTCAGAATCGTGGCAAAAACACGATTGAGGGAGCTTTTTTCTGCTTCGGCGTTACTCATTGTGATTGCTATCGCCTATTTGATGGAACTCGTAGGGCTTAGCCCTGCACTCGGTGCATTTCTGGGCGGTGTAGTATTGGCCACTAGTGAGTTTAAGCACGAACTGGAAAGTAATCTTGAGCCTTTTAAGGGGCTACTATTGGGATTGTTTTTTATTGCTGTGGGAGCTTCAATCAACTTTGGTATGATTGCAGATAATCCGGTCTCAGTAACACTACTCGTGCTTGGGGTAATTGCGCTAAAAGCGCTGGTGCTATTCATTGTGGCCTCTATTTTCCGAATTAATCTTGACCAGAAGATCTTGATTGCGGTTGGGCTGGCCCAAGTAGGGGAGTTTGCTTTTGTTCTGCTTTCTTTTACGCATCAATTGGGAATAATTACTGGTGAGCAAATGGACCTCTTTTTGGTAATTACCGCCATTTCTATGACGCTCGCTCCTTTGCTTTCAATACTGAATGAGCGTGTATTGCTGCCACGGATCGGGACGAAAGAATCTGAGGCGAAACCGATGGATACCATTGGGAAAAAGCACCGCGTGATTTTGGTAGGGTTTGGTCATTTTGGAAGTACAATCGGCCGATTTTTGAGGGCCAATGACATTGAAGCCACCGTTCTAGATCATGATTCTTCCCGTGTAGACCTACTGCGAAAGCTAGGTTTTGAGGTCTATTATGGAGATGCTTCAAGGCTGGACTTGCTTGAATCGGCAGGTGCATCGGAGGCTGATTTGCTTATCTGTGCCATAGACGATCCTGATGCTACAATGAGGCTGGTCGAGTCAGTAAAACACCACTTTCCTAACTTGGAGATGCTGGTGCGGGCCAAAAGCCGCGTTGATGCCTATCAACTTTTAAATGCCGGGGTTACCCACATCTACCGAGAGTCACTGGATACTTCAATTCGGGTAGCTGAGGATGCACTGCATTTTTTAGGATTTAGGAAATACACTACTCACAGGCAAGCACAAAATTTCAAAAAGTACGATGAACAAAGCATGCGAAGACTCGCTGATAAAGTGCTGAATAGTGATGAATATATTTTCAAGGCTAGAGAAGAAATAGCACAGCAGGAAGCTTTGCTAAAAGAAGACCTTAGAAGAAGAAACCTATCAACTGATGATACTTCCTGGGATAGTGCTCACATTCGCTCTGAATTGAAGAAGAAAACCTAGCTATTTGGCATATTAATAAACGTAAATAAAATGGAAATTCGGAAAGAACAGCAGGATACCAAGGGACGTCTAGTGGCATTTGATGGAAATAGAGAGATGGGAGAAATGACTTACTCATTGGCTAATGAGGGTGAGTTACTAATTGTTGATCACACAGGCGTTGAAAAAGAATATGAAGGAAAAGGTGTGGGGAAGTCTCTGTTCTTTAAGCTAGTGGAAATGGTTCGAGACGAGAAAAAGAAGATTATGCCGCTTTGCCCTTTTGTGCGAAGTATGTTTGAGAGAAACAAAGATCAGTGGGACGTGCTACGAAACGGATCGCTTTAAGTTTGATGTAGACACTTAGATAGTGATCATCGAACAGCATTTTAAAAAGGTCAACTAGAGTTTTCTACCAGTAAGCTCGTTGCAGGTCAAGCCCAAAAAACAAACCTTTCAACCTTCCAGCGTTGGGTAATCTATATATCCTTTCTCTCCCGGGCTGTAGAAAGTACTGGGATCGGGCGAGGTAATTTCCGCACCCAGCTTAAATCTTTTGAGCAAATCTGGATTTGAAATGAAAGGCCGACCAAATGCAACCAAGTGCCCAAGTCCTTCTTCGAGATCTTGCTCAGCTCTTTCAAAATCATAGCCTCCCGAAATAATAATAGTACCTCCAAACGAGCCTCGAATCGACTCTTTCAACCCTTTAGGAAGAGGCGGAGTGCCCATAGAAGAGTGATCCACCAGATGTATATAAGTCACCCCGATCTCCCCCAGCTTTTTAGCTAAGTAGACAAATGTTTCTTTTTCTTCATCGAAAGGAACGATCTCATTGAATGCGCCATGCGGTGATAATCTTATCCCTACTTTCTCTTTTCCAATGGCAGAGGCTACTTTTTCAGCTAGCTCAATCACAAAGCGGGTTCTATTCTCGGTGCTACCACCATAGCTGTCGGTGCGTTTGTTTCCAGCGGGATTGAGAAACTGTTCCAGCAAATATCCATTGGCTCCATGTAATTCCACACCATCAAAACCTGCCACGATTGCATTTTCTGATGCTTTCACAAATTCTGAAATCGCCGTTTGAATGTCTTCCTGCGTCATTTCTCGAGGTACAGGCAATTCCAGTTCACCTTGACCATCTACGTACATTTTGGTGTTTGAGGCTGCGATCGGAGAAGGGGAGAGCACTATTCCTCCCTTTTCTAGATTAGCAGGGTGCGTAATCCTGCCTGTGTGCATGAGCTGAATAAAGATCTTCGCGTCGTGCTCACGGACTGCTTTGGTTACCGGTTTCCATGCTTCAGTTTGGGTTTCATTATATATTCCAGGAATTCTCGCATATCCTGCTCCGTTGATAGAAGGAGAGGTGCCCTCAGTGATAATCAATCCAGCACCAGCACGCTGCTGATAATATGTGGCCATGATGTCTGTGGGAATGTGATCTTGGGTTGCTCTACTGCGGGTCAGTGGAGCTAATACGGCCCTATTTTTCAGATGGATTGCATTAAGATTGAAGGGTTCAAATAGCTTGTGGTCGTTGCTCATATACTATCAATAGTTGGTAGTTTCCTGTTGATTTACAGAAGTACATTTAGCTACTAGTTATAGTTCCTAGTCCGGACCATTAGAGATGAAGTCCTAATTGGCAGGATCCCATTTTACGATGTGAAGATTTTGAGATGCCCACTGAAAATTCTAATTAGCAATGACACCTAATTGGCAAGTCAATTTTTCAAGATAGTAGCCTCTCTACAGTACTTGCCTCAACAAGAAGCCTACTAAATTGCAAAAGCATTTCAAAAGCAGATTTTGTACAGGCCAGGTAGACATCAATTATTAAAGCTAAAAAGAGATTTTAACGGATGGTCTGCTGCATCTCTTCTATTCACCGCGGTTATAGGCTTGCCGATATTGGTTATTGTTTACAGGCTGGCTGATGGTCCAGGCTCATCTTGGATGCACATCACAGAGTACCTACTTCCTGGTTACGTTGGTAACAGTCTGTATCTGATGTGCGCATGTTCGGTACTCACCATCTGTTTTGGGGTTTCTAGTGCTTGGCTGACTGTCAGATATGATTTTCCTGGACGCGGTGTGCTTCAGCTACTACTTATTTTGCCGCTAGCAGTACCATCGTACATTACTGCCTACGCATATGCGGGTGTCTTCGACTATGGTGGATTTATTCAGTTGGTTCGAGCATTTTTTTCAGTAGGTGCTTCACGGATTGATCTGATGAACATCCATGGTCTTGCATTTATCTTAAGTGCCTCGCTGTATCCATATGTATACGTTGCTTGTCGGATCTACTTTGCCCAACGAGCCCAGAGTCTCATAGATGCTTCCGCAGTGCTGGGTGGAGGTGAGCGAAGCCTGTTTTTCAGATTAATGTTGCCTCTTGCTCGGCCGGCAATCGTAGGTGGAGTGATTCTGGTTTTAATGGAAGTACTAAATGACTATGGTGCAGCCAAATACTTTGGTGTAAACACTTTCACAACAGGAATTTTTAAGGCTTGGTTTGGGTACCGTGAGCCTGAAACGGCCCTCTACCTTTCTGCTGTCATGCTTTTAATTATTTTCTTGTTGATCATACTAGAGCAAAAGCAAAGAGGTAAAAAGCGTTTTACGGTGGAAAGCCCTGCAAATATCAAATCTTCTAAATTATCACCTGGAAAGGGTGGAAAACTGGTAGCGTTTGCATGCGTTTTTATCCCTGTTTTGCTGGGTTTTTTCATTCCTGTGAGCCAACTGATTTATTGGGCTGTCTTAACTTTTTCTAGTTTGTCCTGGAATCACTTGATTTCTGTTATTGGCACCAGCTTAGGAGTTGCTTGTATTGCGGCTCTTTTTGGAGTTCTGGTGGCTTTTCTACTGGTAGTGATTAAGCAGTTTAGTCATCTGAACTGGGTAAAGCAGCTAGCCAAAGTGAGCATTTTGGGATACGCTATTCCAGGGGCGGTGATTGCGGTGGGAGTATATGTTCCTAGTTTATTCATCGACAAATGGATGATGAGACAAATGACCGAGCAGTATTCTTATCAAATCGGTCTGGTGCTTACAGGCACTGTGGCAGCTTTGGTCTACGCATACGTAGTGAGATTCTTGGCTGTGGCTTATAATCCGCTGGTGGCCAGCAAAGAAAAGATACTTGATGGATTACTGGAATCTTCTCAGTCTTTGGGAGTGAGCACTTTCCGTACATCGTTGAAAGTTCTTTTTCCCCTTTTGAAACCGGCCATGATTGGCGCTTTCCTGTTGGTATTTATAGATGTTATGAAAGAACTGCCATTAACCTTGATCCTCAAGCCATACTATGTGCAGACCCTGGCTATTGAAGCATATCAATATGCAAGTGATGAGCGTATTATGGAATCCGCAATGCCTGCTTTGCTCATTGTAATAGTTGGCTTAATCCCCGTTTTTTTTCTTAACCGATTGATGCTCAAAAGCTAGAAATGTTACTCAAGGCACTGAATCTCAGTAAATCGTTTCAAGGAGGCAAAGTGAAAGCCACACAAGACGTGAGTTTTGAACTTCAATCGGGCAATATATATGCTTTTTTAGGCGAAAGCGGAAGTGGAAAGACTACCCTGGCTCGATTAATAGCCGGACTAGAAAGACCAGACGCTGGAGAGCTCTACTTAAATGAGAGACTAATCAGTTCTCCCACTACTCACCTGCCTGTTGAAAAGAGAGCTATAGGATTTGTTTTTCAGCAAGCAGCTCTATTTCCGCACCTGACAGTCGCGGAAAATATTGCTTATGGAATAGCCAGATCTAGGGACAAGAAAGACCGAGTGCAGGAAATGCTTGCGCTTGTAAATCTTGAAGGATACGATAAGCGGTATCCTCATGAGCTTTCGGGCGGTCAGCAGCAGCGGGTGGCACTAGCCAGGGCGATGGCTCCTAAACCACATTTGGTTCTACTGGACGAACCATTTAGCAGCTTAGATACCACTTTGCGATACCAAGTGCGGACAGAACTTTTTCAGATCTTGCGAAAAAGTGGAACTTGTGCCATTTTCATCACCCACAATGCAGAGGATGCCATGTTGGTGGCAGATGAGATTTTGGTTTTTAAGGAAGGAAATTTAATACAGCAGTCATCTCCAGAGACCATTTATCAAAGGCCGGCAAGTGTTTATGTTGCAAGTTTTTTTGGTCCAATCATAGCGATGACGGATGAGCTTCTTCATTCATTTTGCTACTCCGGGGAAGAAGGTGTTTGCTATTATTTACGAGACCATAATGTGTGTCTTACCAATGAGCATGAGTTCAAAGCAAAGGCTGTCGTGGAGGGTGTAGCTATCCTCGGAAAGGACTATCTGGTTTCTTTACGAATCGATCATTCAGTGATACAAGTTGCTTCCATCACAAAGCCAACGAAAAGTGAACTGACGGTTAGTTTTTCAGCAGCTGCACTCCTGTCTTTTAAGAGCTAACTACTATCTCAGTCTGAAAAAACGTGCAATTAAGGTTCTAAAAAGTCTTTTATTAATTGCGATAGTTGCCGGTGCTCCACAAGGAATCCATCATGTCCATACGTACTTTCTATTTCGGCAAAGGTTGCATTTGGGATGTGAGTAGCGAGATACTGTTGCTCGCTGGTAGGAAACAGTATGTCAGAGTCAATGCCGATCACTAAGGTTTTTGCTTCTATGCAACTAAGGGCAGTTTCGGTGTTTTTAACTTGCCTTCCCACATTTTGGCTATCCATTGCTTTGGATAGGTAATGGTAGCTATAGGTAGAAAATCGATCTTTTAGTTTTTTGCCTTGATATTCTTGATAAGAACTTGCAGAGAATGTGTCTGAGCGAAAGTCTTTGTCAGTTTGGGTATTTTCAAAAGTTTGATAGTGGCGGTAAGAAAGCATCGCGATGGCGCGGGCGGTAGCCAAACCCTCATTAGGATCATTTTGAATTGCCATACGCTGTGTCTCATTAAAGGCAATGCCCCACGCTGAATGAACCGCATTAGTTGCAATCGGTATGATATGAGAAAACAGTTTTGGCTTCATCACAGCCCATTCCAGTAGCTGCTGTCCACCCATAGATCCCCCGATACCAATATGGACTCTTTTGATTTCTAAATGCACTAAGAGCTGTTGAAAGCACTTCACCTGGTCCCGGATGGTAATAAGCGGGAACTCAAAATCTTCTGGCTCGGTACTTCCGTAGCAAGAACCCAACATATTAGCGCAAACCACAAAATAGCGGTCAGTATCCAAAATTTTCCCCTTTCCTACGATCTCTGGCCACCATTCTAAAGGATTACTATTTCCGGTAAGTGCATGAAAAACCCACACTACATTGGATTTATCTTCATTTAGGCTACCAAATGTGTGGTATCCAACTTTGACGTTTTCAAGAGATACTCCGCTCTCCAGAACTAATGGATCACTTAAGGTGATTTGCTTCAAATGCGTAAGTTTTCTGATCTCTTTCGGACTCCTGAAACAATGCTTCTCTACTTGCCTACAGCAGTTGACAATTTACTGTCGTAATTTCTACGGCTGCAAACGTATACGGTGCCTCCGGCTTTATCAAAGCAAATTGGACAAATCCGACAGGAGTAAGATTAAAATATTTCATAATACTTAATGTTGCTTCCTTACACGCTTAATGTAATTCATGATAATCCAGTGATTGTTTTTACTAGAAAGTGGGGATTCCTGGAATTCTGCCCATACATGGTAATTTTATTTCGTACAATTTTCAAAATCGTGACCTAAAGACGATAGTCATCTGATAAAACGTTAAAAAAGTAGGTGAAAAAGAAATTCAGAGAGCATACTAACCACACGCTACTGCCACTGAGACCGAACTTGAGATGGTTCGTGGTTGGCGTAGCAGTGGTGATTAGTATTGGTTCGATACTTTACGCCAGTAACCTTGTGGAGCAAATTCGAGAGCGTGAGAGTAGGCAGATAGAAATCTATGCCAAGTCGCTGGAGTTTCTGGCAAATGAAGGGGACAATACCAATTTCATATTGATTCTTGATGAAGTAATTAATGCCAACAATTCAATTCCGGTAATTCTCACCGACGAAAACGGCACCCCACAAGAATTTCGAAATCTTCCCCGTGCCGAAAAGATGGAGGGTGAAAAACTTGCTACTTACCTACGTGATCAGGTCGAGGTAATGCAGGAGCAGCATCCTCCGGTCTCTGTTATTTTGGCCGCACCTGATGGGACCGTATTTGGCACTACTTATATCTATTATAAAAATTCAGCGCTTCTGAATCAACTGACACTGTACCCTTACGTCCAATTGTCTGTGATTACCTTGTTTGGATTTGCTACGTTTCTTGTGCTCAATTACATAAAGAAAGTAGAGCAGGATCGGGTTTGGGTAGGATTGGCCAAAGAAACAGCACATCAGCTTGGCACCCCTTTATCTTCTCTGATGGCTTGGTCGGAGTATTTAAAAAGTCAGTATCCAGCAGAGCGAAGTACTTTGCTTGAGATTGATAAAGATGTGGATCGTTTGAAAGTAATTACAGACCGTTTTTCAAGCATTGGAAGTGAACCACAGCTATCCGTGCTTAACATAACTGAAGCGATTGAGGAGATTGTCTCCTATTTAGCTAAGAGGCTCTCTTCAAAGATTACGATGAACATTTCTACTTTTCCAAACCGTGAAATTGAAGGGAAAATCAATCAATCGCTATTTGCGTGGGTCATTGAAAATCTGTGTAAAAATGCCGCCGACGCTATGGAAGGAAAGGGTTCCATCACGATCAGTATATTAAAGGCGAATGAAGGGAAAATAGCAATTGATATAAAAGATACTGGAAAAGGAATCACCAAGAAGCGCATCAAAGACGTGTTTAAGCCCGGGTTTACCACGAAGAAAAGGGGATGGGGCTTAGGCTTGGCTTTGGCACAGCGCATCGTGGAGCAATACCATCAAGGTAAGATCTTTGTAAAACAGTCTGAGGTAAACAAGGGTACCACGTTTCGTATTTACCTCAACTCGTGAGCTTAATCCTAAGCACTGCCGATCTACTTTAGTCCTATCCGGTATTTCTCATCGCTCCTGAGAGCGCATTGATAGTGAGCAATAGCTCTAGCTGCAGGTGAGCTGTATCCTTATCGCCTTCTGCTTTTTTATCACGCCATGTGCGGAGGAGTGCTACCTGCTTTTCGTGCAGAGGTCTCATTAGCGACGCGCGTAAAAGATTTGAATAATAGTGATTTTCTCTTCTCTCCTTTATTGGCCTGCCAATTATGTCTCCCACATGCTTTCGTGTAAGATCAAGTTCTTTGCCAAATAAATCTCCGAATCGCGCCTTGATTTGAGTATCTTCTACAAGATCGAGATAGAGTTTAAAAATGGCCTCATCGGCGGCCGCTAAGCTGGTATCGATATTAGTAAAAACGTAACGTACAAAAGTATCTGACTTAAGTGCTTTTTTCAGCGAATCATAGGCTGCTGGTCTTTCAGTTTTAAGTGCTTCCAATGCACTGCCAACACCATACCAGCTCGTCATGTGAATGCGTGACTGGCTCCACGAGAATACCCAGGGGATAGCTCGCAGGTCATCAAGCGTATTCATTCCAGTGCGCTTCGCAGGCCGAGAACCGATCTTACTCACCTCAATGGCATCAATGGGTGTTGCTTGCCTGAAAAAGGTGATAAAACCGTCTGTCTGCATCATAGACTCATAATGCTTTTTGGCGGTGCTAGCCAACCATTCTAGCGTTTCTGCAAGTGGGTGATAGGATCTTTCTTCCTTTGAATCTTCCAGGTATTTGCTGAGTGTATTGGCAGCCAGGAGCTCCAAATTATAGGCCGCATTGACTTTATGCGCATACTTCTGCGCGATCGTCTCTCCCTGTTCGGTAAGTCTAAGGTCTGAACCGGGCGCCCCAAAAGGCATCCCTTTGATAAAGTAGTGCGTGGGGCCTGCACCTCTACTGATGGATCCTCCTTTACCGTGAAAGAAGCGAATCTTCACCCCAAATTGGGTCCCCAACGCAGCAAGTTTATATTGAGCCTTGTAAAGATTCCATTGGCTGGCCATGATGCCACCATCTTTATTACTATCGCTGTAGCCGACCATGATCTGCTGTACAGGTTTGCTCAATTGATGCTGCTCTTTTTGTGCAGCAAGGGTCCTTTTGGTGGTAGGATGGCTGAGAAACTGCTCCATGATCTCTGTGCCATTTTCCAGGTCCTCGATAGTTTCAAGCAAAGGAACTACAGGGATTTTGCAAACCATCCCTTCATCAGTCATGACAGTAAGCCCTGCTTCCCTTGCTAAAAGGTAGACGGCTAAGAGATCCGAGAGAGACCGGGTCATGCTTACGATGAAAGAACCGATACAATTGGTCCCGTACTTTTCTGTGTGCCGAGCAATTGTCCTAAAGCAATCCATTACTGTTTTTGCCTCTGGCCCAAGTGCGGTTGATGAATGGGTGAAGGGCCTTGCAGAGTTTATTTCGGCATTCAAAAAGGCCACACGCTCCTCTTCAGACCAGTCAGCGAAGTTGGTTTTTTCTGCTCTGGAGGCTTCCAGAAGTTGGGTCATTGCTTTGTCATGGAATCCACTATTCTGCCTGATGTCTAAGGCTGCCAGGTGAAATCCGAAAGCATCTACCACCCTGATTACGGTAGTAACATCGTCCTGAGCAATTGACTTTGCTCCATAAGCGACAAGTGCTTCTTGCAGCAATTCAAGATCATTTTTTAGCTGCTGCGAATGGATGTAGGATCCTTGCTGCTCCGTAAGTTTAGTGGCATGCCCTCTGGCAATCTCCACGGGTAGCTTATAAAGCATCAAGTTTGTGAACTGACGAAAAGCCTCTCCGCTATTGCGTTTCATGGCCTCCGTGCCTTTGTCTCCCAGCTCAACGCACATTTCTTGCATTCGCTCGCCCACAGCAGGAATCATTTGATCTACCTCTACACTGAAACTAATATTTTTCACCAATTGCATCAGCTTCCGCCTTATCACTACAAATGCATTCAGCCTCATCTGCAAGAGCGTTTTTTGGGTTACCTCAGCAGTAACTAATGGGTGTCCGTCTCTATCTCCACCCACCCAATCTCCAAATGTAAGTTTAGGAAAAGCATGTTCGGAGTTAATTTGCTCAGCCTGAATGCCTATGTGTTCTGCAGCATTGATCATCCGTTTATCCAGAATTTCTATTACTTCGGGAAATACATTCACGAGGTAGTGAAGAATATTTCTGAGTTCGTCTTCCACATTTGGTTTTTCCAGGTACACCTCACCGGTTTTCCAAAGTCGGTAGAGTACCTGCTCTATGTTGTGATTGATTTGTTTTATCTCATCATGTGTATAGGTGCTATTTTCTTTCTGTACCAAAAGCAGATACAACTCTCTGTAATGCTCTAGCACCGTGGCACGCTTTGCTTCTGTTGGGTGTGCTGTCAGTACGGGTTCAATCGATACCTCAGCGATGGAATTTAGGATCTCCTCTTTGGTGAATCCCTTTTTTATCAGCTCGCTAAAGTTGCTCCCCCATAGCCCGTTGATTGCATCCGGTGCCTGGTTTTCTTTACTTCTACGATATTGTACTGCACCATTGATTTCTACCATGTTTACAAGTTGGAAAATCAAAGAATACAGCTGCACATGTTTTGGGCTAATGTCTTTTACGCTCAAAGAATTTTCATTGATCCAAGGTATATCTTGAGCAATTTCTGATTCGCCATTTACTACAAGAATGTGGTGTAAGCCCTTGAGTAGAAGTTCTAGGTCTTCGTATGGCTTTTTTAGGGCAGTTTTTACTTCGTTAAAAACACTAATTCCGGGTTGATTACTCATTGTTGCTTAAATAAGTCGCAAAAAAATAAGGACTGGTGATCAAAACCAACATCGCATTTATGTTGACTTTATTCTATCATTTTTATTATTGATTCATCCAAATGACACTTCTATTAAAAAAATGGTAATTTATGTATTAGAGTGGCAGGTAGACTTTATCAACCATCTCTTGATACTCTTTTGCAGGTTGGCTAAAAGATGTGATACCTCCGCCGCTGCAATAGTAGAGACCGTCCTTATCCTGTCCAATAAATCTGATCATCACACCAGTATTGAGGGAGTGGCCGTCAAAATGTCCACAAATCCCAGTAAAGAAATCACGACTGTATGATTCAGTCTTTTGGATTATTTCCAAAGTCTCAGGTTTGGGCGCTCCGGATATTGACCCTGCCGGAAGCAACTTAGAGAGGATTGTGCCTAATTGGTTCTGCCATTCTTTACCTAAGTACCCCTTTATTTCAGAACTTACCTGAAGGAGCTCTTTTTGATTGGTGTTCAATTGATCTAAATACCTAAAGCGGGTTACTGCTACCTCATCAGCCACCAAACTAAGGTCATTCCGAATCAAATCAACGATGGTTACATGTTCCGCAATTTCTTTTTCATCTCCCAGAATAGTAGAACGGGCGTTTACCAGGTTGGCATCAATCGTACCTTTCATGGGATACGAGAAAATGTGATCCTCACGTATTTTGATGAAGGTTTCAGGGGAGAAAACTACAAAGTGACCAGGTACCAGTAGCTTGTACTTCGCTCGTGAATACTCGAAAATACCCTTAAGCGAAAGGTTGGTCTGTATGGCTGTACGAAAGGTGAGATTGGTGAGAAAGGAATTTCCATAGTTTATTTCCTCCAAGACGGAATCGAAAGCAGCACGAAATTCTAAGTATGAGGGTGGTGTTTTTGAGAAATGGAAGTCTTCGGGAAGTACGGAGTTTTGCTGGCGGGTACCTTCGCTGATCTTCAAAAAAAAAGAACGCTCACCTTCTGGTTCTACGCACCAGCGCTTCCCCAGAAAATCGCAGTAAAAGGAAAAAGGTGTTTTTTCTGTACCAAGCCGATTGATTACTGAAATGGCATCAGTCTTTGTCAGCATTGAACTTGATCCCAAATCTTTTCAACATTTTTTGCTCGTATTTCCAGAAAAATGAAAATTGACCGAAAATGAAACCGTAGAAGAGTAGCAGTACATTATAAATAGGAAGTATAAGAAGAAAGTAAATCAGTGTCATCCACCATTCTCGCTCTCCACCGCCAGTAATCAATTCAATGATCGGTCCTCTAATGAAGACTACCGTGAAGCCAGTGCAGGCAAATACGATCATTACCACCACAAACTGCCAAAAGCTCTTTAAGCCCCACTTCTCTCTTAACTTATTTATCCAACTCATTAATAAACGCCTCGAAATCGGCCCACTTAGGTTTTGAAAAAACAACAAACGACTCCTTTTTAACAGGATGAATGAATTCTAGTTTGAACGCATGAAGATCAATACTCTTATCTCTATTTGCCTTAGGATATCCATACTTCAGATCACCTCTGATGGGAGTCCCATTGGCCTTCATCTGTACACGTATCTGATGTGGCCTGCCCGTTCTTGGTCGCACTTCGAGTAGCGAGACTTTACCGTGCGAAGCGATCATTTTATAAGACAGTGCTGCTCGCTTTGCTTTGCCTTTGGGCTGATCGTATGCTTTAGTCTTATTTTTAGTTGTATCCTTATCCAGCCAGTGTACCAAATCATTTTCTGCAAACTTGGGACTACCTTCCACCACTGCGAGGTAGGTTTTACTGATGGCCTGCTCTTGAAAAAGCTTGTTCATTCGCTGCAACGCTTTGGAGGTGCGCGCAAAGATGACTAGCCCACCTACTGGTCTGTCCAGTCGATGGCATGGCTGGCAGAATACATTTCCTGGTTTCTTGTACTTTTTCCTGATATACTCAGTACCCCAGTCTGTTAATGTCTGATCACCAGTTTCATCTGCCTGAACCAACCAACCTGTGGGTTTTTCAACTACAAGTAGATGATTATCCTCGTAAACAACTTTGGGGTGTTGCATAATCGAGCGCGAAATTAGCGATCAGAATGATAAAAATCTGTTTCTTAACCTTTCTATATTGATCTAACTAATCCTTGGAGCAACTCATTACATTAAATACACTCAAGACACCACTCGGGCAAATGATCGTTGGAGTTTACGATGAGAAACTCTGCTTATTAGAGTTTGCTGACCGAAGTAGTCTGGAAGATCAAATTTCTGGGCTCAAGCGCTTTCTACAAGCTGAAACAATAACTGGGCGTCACCCTGCGATTGAAAGTATCAGCAACGAATTGATTCAGTACTTTGAAGGTACGCGCCACTCCTACGATATTCCCATCTTACTAGCAGGTACTCCTTTTCAAAAGAGAGTTTGGCAAGCGCTGCAAAATATCCCTTATGGAAGCACACGATCCTACAAGCAACAGGCAGCAGCTATTGGTGAACTCAAGGCAATCCGTGCTGTCGCAAATGCCAATGCCCAAAACAGGATCTCTATCATCATTCCTTGCCATCGAGTAATCGGCTCGGATGGTTCAATCACTGGCTACAGTGGTGGTTTACACCGGAAGCAATGGTTACTAAAACACGAATTTGAAAATCATAGGTGATCTGCAGCTAGGATTTTAGTTCTTGTAAATCACAAACTTGTTGTTTCAGCCATATTAAATTCCGTATCCATTGCCACTTGGGTCTGCAGCAGATCCTCAAGGGTCTCTCTTCTGCGAATAAGGTGCGACTTTCCATCATAGATCAAGACTTCAGCGGGTCTAGGCCTGGAATTGTAGTTGGAGGCCATCGTTGCACAGTATGCACCTGCATTCTGAAAGACCAATAGATCTCCTTTTCTCACTTCGGGAATAATTCGGTCGGATGCAAAAGAGTCAGTTTCGCAAACGTATCCTACTACGTTGTATACTTTTTTCTCTCCCGTGGGATTGGAGAGATTTTCAATATGGTGGTAGGCATTGTAAAACATAGGCCGTATAAAGTGATTGAAGCCAGTGTCTAAACCCACGAAAGTACAAGAGGTGGTCTGCTTAATTAAATTGGCCTTGGTGACAAAGTATCCCGCATTACTGACCATAAACTTGCCAGGCTCAAATTCCAAGGTGTATTCTTTTCCTTGCTTCTCGCAAAATGCGTTAAAAGCAGAGCTGAACTTGGTGCCAAAAGCATCAATATCGGTATGTAGATCTCCCGGCTTGTATGCAACCTTGAATCCGCTTCCAAAGTCTATGTGTGTCACGGTATCAAACCTTTCCACCACGCTGAATACTAGCTCTGCCGCCTTGATGAAGACATCAGCATCCAAAATATCTGATCCGGTATGGACGTGAATCCCCATTACATTGATGCCGAGCTTTTTTACAACTCGTTCTACGTTTGGAACTTGATGAATAGATATACCAAATTTTGAGTCTATATGCCCCACAGAGATGTTTTGGTTTCCTCCGGCCATTAGATGCGGGTTGATCCTAATGTAGATCGGTACCTCTGGATGATTCATCCCAAAATATTCCAGCGTATATAGGTTATCTACGTTGATTTTTATTCCCAATTGCAAAGCCTGTTCGTATTCTTCAGTGGAAATATTGTTAGGGGTAAATAAGATATCCTCAGGAAGAAAACCGGCGTGTAATCCCAAGTGGACTTCCTCAATAGAAACACAGTCCAGGCCTGCGCCCATGGAACGGAAAAGCTTCAACACAGCTTGGTTACTCAGGGCTTTACATGCGTAGTGCACTTTTAGCTTCTCCACTTCAAAAGCTTGTGTAAACTTTTCGTAGTTATGCTGCATCTGATGAGCATCATAAACATATAGTGGTGTGCCGTATTGCTGAGCTGCGGCAAGTAAGGAGCTAGTTTCCATCTTTAATTAAAATTGGTCTTATTGATTGAACATAAAAAAACCGGACTGAAAGGTCCGGTTAGCTTGTTTGTTAAATATCTTTTTCTGCCGGACGCTAATTTTTAAACCAAGATTTCTTGGCTTTTTTCGTTTTTCCAACTGATAAGTTCTTATTCACCAACTCAAAATTACTGTTAATTCTGAAATGTACCACTAACTGAGCCGGATAACTCTGCTCCGCCAAGAAAACCTACATCGTTGAATGTAAGTGAATACGTGCTTCCACTTCCGGAAATGTTTATACTACCAGCTTGTATTGATTGCTGATTTTGTGCACCTGAGGTAGAAACTGTAACGAAAGCATACATACTTCCTGTCTGCGTATTTACCGCATACGCACCATCTTCAAGTTCATTGGTTCCTTCGGATATAGCACGCACAGAGAGAAGAATTTGACTATCACTGGAACTTGTGCCACTGGAAAAAGTACCATCCGCAAGGGTAAATTGAAGTTCAGCGCCAGCTGGATTTGAGCGCTCTACGAGCAGACCGCTAGAAATTTCATACGATTGTCCGTCAAAATTGAGGGTACCTGATACACCCAACGTCATAGAATCTTCTTCGTCATCACCGCACGAAATGATTGTAACTAAACCGAAGAGAATTAAGAAATAAGAGAGCTTTTTCATAGTTGGTTTTTTGTAAAAGTATTGAATTGATCGCTATCAGAGCATTTACTCATTTCGCAAATGCAACTGCACGCGTTTCGCGTATAACTGTGACCTTAATTTGACCTGGGTACTGCATTTCGTGTTCGATTTTCTGCGAAATCTGAAAAGACAATTCTGCTGCGCGAAGATCATCCACGTTTTCAGCGTCTACCAGCACACGCAGTTCCCTTCCTGCCTGTATTGCATAGCACTTGTGCACCCCATCGAACCCTAGCGCAATATGTTCCAAGTCTCTCAAGCGCTTAAGGTACTGTTCTACAATTTCTCTTCTTGCTCCTGGTCGAGATCCTGAAATGGCGTCACAGGCTTGTACTACAGGGGATAACAAAGAAGTCATTTCTATTTCGTCGTGGTGCGCACCGATTGCGTTGCAAACTTCCGGGTTCTCTTTGTATTTCTGGGCCAGCTCCATACCAATAATGGCGTGCGGCTTCTCAGGTTCATCTGGATACACTTTTCCTATATCGTGAAGGAGTCCTGCTCGTTTTGCAAGCTTGGTATGAAGACCAAGTTCTGAGGCGAGTGTAGCAGATAGGTTTGCGACCTCACGGGAGTGCTGTAAAAGATTTTGACCGTACGACGAGCGAAATCTCATTCTACCTACAAGCTGAATCAGCTCGGGATGCAGTCCGTGGATTCCCAAATCAATCACTGTGCGTTCCCCTATTTCCACTATTTGTTCGTCAATATTTTTTGTGGTCTTCCGCACCACCTCTTCAATTCGTGCAGGATGGATGCGGCCATCTTGCACAAGTCTGCTCAGAGAAAGTCTGGCAATTTCCCGGCGTACGGGATCAAAACCGGATATAATGATCGCTTCGGGGGTATCATCAATGATTATTTCGATACCTGTAGCGGCCTCAATAGCCCTAATATTTCTTCCCTCTCTTCCAATGATTTTTCCTTTTACATCATCGCTTTCCAAATTGAAAACAGATACTGTGTTTTCAATTGCATGCTCAGTTGCCGTGCGCTGTATCGCGCCTATCACCACTTTTTTTGCCTCTTTGGTTGCGGTCATTTTAGCCTCATCAATAATCTCTTTGATGTTGGCTGCTGCTTTGGATCGCGCCTCGTTGGTCAAGGTTTCCATAAGTTGCGCTGTTGCTTCTTCCTCAGAGAGACTGGCAGCTTTCTCAAGGATGGAAATCTGTTGAGATTGCATTCTCTCGTACTCTTTTTTTCGCTGCTGGGCTGCTTCAGTCTGGTTTTCCAATTTCACCTTGAGCGCTTCGATTTCTTCTTCTCTACCTTTGAGTTGCTCAGACTGCTTGTTCAGGTTTATTTCTTTTTGCTTGAGTACCTGTTCATTAGAAAGTAAAATGTTCTTTTTGCGACTGGATTCTTCCTCAAATTCTCCTTTGATCCGAAGAAATTTTTCTTTTGCTTCAAGTATTTTTTCTTGCTTCAGGCGTTCTGCTGTGACCTCCGCTTCTTTGACTATGAGCCTTTTTTGCTCTTCTGCCTCATTTTTTTTTGCTTCCAGCATTTTTCGCTGCAAGACGCTAAATCCGATGATACCTACTGCGCCTCCGCCGAGTACGCTCAAAATAATTACAAGAATGTCCATGGTCTATCAAGTTTCCGACAACAGGACAATAGAAGAAGACTCCAAATCCCAGGATGGTATTCTGGGAAAAGAATCAGCTAGATGTTACTTTCCTAAGTATCTAGCTGGTGGAAGATGTGTGGCAGTTAGATCAAATGGCTTGTGAGATAAGCTGGTTTAACCTGGATAACTCGCGCATTGACAAGTCGTCCGAGCTCTCTTTATTTTCTTCTCTTTTTAGCTTTTCTACTACATAATCAAAGGCTACCATAGAAAGTAGATCTTGCGAATCGTCAATACCGAACTGGTCTTGATAGTGTTTTATCTTCTCGTTTAATAACTTCCCCGCTCTCCGTATCCTCTCTTCATCTGCTGCTTTTACCTTCATCGGATACTCTCTGTTACCTATTTTTATCTTGATTGATAAATCTGCCATCCGCTCAACTCATTCCGCCAAATAGGCGATGCACTTATCTATTTCTTTAATGTAGCTATCTATCTGCGCTTTCAGCTCTGCTGAATCTTCCTTCTCCACTATCGTGTTGCCTAGTCTATTCATTTTTACCTGGTCCTGAAACGAACTTAGATGTGCTTGTTGGCTCTCAATCTTCGTTTTTAGAATCAGATTTTCATTTTGTCTTTGCTCTAGATTACTTCGGAGGTTTTTATTTTCACTTACCAACAGCTGAATCTTTCTCTCCAGATTTTGAAATTCCCGATATAACCTGTCGTTTGACATTTTATTTTCGAATGACTGCTCCGAGCTTTTTCTCATAAAGGCTCATCAGTGCATTCATACTTTTTTCAATTTGTTTATCAGTTAAAGTTTTGAATTTATCCTGAAGAAAAAAACTAATTGCATAAGCTTTTTTTCCTTTTTCGATTTTGTCACCCTCGTATACGCTAAACAAGTTAATTCGCTTCAACAATTTCTTCTCTTGCTCAAAGGCAAGCGCTTGAATTTCAGCGTAGGATACATGTTTGTCCAGGACCAGCGATAGAT
>JBCCLV010000076.1:0-20080 GCA_039026695.1 Bacteroidota bacterium | reverse complement strand
GCAAGATCTTATTCAAACCTGTAAAATCAAAAAGGGATACCTAGTGGCATCCCTATTTGAAAAATTGATTGTTAACTATGGTAAGTGTACAGAGCGCTGCTAGATTAAGAAAAGCATCAGGAAAAGCGCCAGCAACATCATTTTACTGATGACGGCTGTGCTTCTACTCGAACAAAATTGAGATAATTCTTTATGCAAAATTCTTAATTATTATCGTTAACAAAGCAACAGGATCAGGCTTGATTAATCAATACCCACTTTTTGGTATATTAAAATAACGGTTTTGCTGAGTAAACAGTACTCTCTGGTATTTTCCATTCATTCACGGATACCACAATGGAAAAGGGCATCCCCACGATTGACTACAGGGTTGGTATTAATAGCCAATAGATAACAGTCTTCAGTCGCTAAAATCTTCTTTTCGTAAGTACCGTAGGGGTCCGAAATCACGCCCAGTAGATCTTTTTTTGTGGCAAAAGAACCATTGAAGGCTTGTGCGTAATGTACACCGGAGATGCGAGCCCTTGCCCATGAAGACTTTTTTATAATGATACTTTGGTTTGCGCGTTCCGGGGCTTCTTCGCACATCCCCAGCATCTTCATCAGTCGCAGCGTTCCATCTATGCCTAGATCAATCGCAGACTTTCTTAATCGTAGAGATTCACCTGCTTCGTAGACCAGTATGCTTTTACCCATTTTAGCGGCCTCTTTGCGAAGGGATTTTTCTCGGTAGGGACTATTGATAGTGAAAGGAGCGTTAAATGCCAAGGCAAGCTTTCTATTTGCAGGATCATCTATCACCGTTCTAATTTGTGGAAAGTTATTAATCTGCTTTCCACCGGTATGGAAGTCTATTCCGTAATCAATGCTGGGGAGAATTTCTTTTACCATAAAGTCCGCGAACTGGCTGGCAAGGGAGCCATTTTTTGAACCGGGAAAGGAGCGGTTCACATCCTTTCCGTCAGGTACTTCCCTGCTGAAAGTGATGAATCCAAATACATTGAAAACCGGAATGCAAATCACTGTGCCAGCTTGTACTTCATATAGCTTTTGGCTGATGATACGTCGCATAATCTCCACACCGTTGATTTCATCTCCGTGCATACCGCCCATGAGAAGCAGAGTAGGGCCCTCATTTTTTGCGGAGTAGGAAAAAACAGGAATTTCAATGAGTGTACCAGACGGAAGCCTTGCAATGGGTTGATCCTGGCGGATTAATTTATCTGGTTCATGATCAAAGCGCATAATATTTGATCGGTCTTAATTCAATATTGGAGATGAGACATCTATGATGATCCCATTAGGATCTTTAAGAAGCAGTCGTCTTTGACCGTAAAATGTATCTGAAGGTTCTTGCAAGACTTCAAGCCCTTCTTTTTTAGCGATCTCGAATACTTCATCGGCGTCTGCTACCACAAAGGTTATATAAAATCCACTAGGATGGTCTTTTGCTTCATCCGGGACAATTTCACTCGTTTTACTTATCAGACCCATCTCAAGTTGACGATCTTTTGATACCAAATGGATAAACCAGTCGCTATCGTAATTCACTTCTAAATCGAATAATCTCGTATAGTATTCTCTACTTGCAGCAATATCATCTGTGCAAATATTTGTCATGATCCTGCTTACCTTCTTCATTACTTCTATTTAATAATTATCGGATTGCCTCTTGGCGATATGAAGATTGCGTTTTTGGCGCACTATTCATCAGGCAAATCTCTATTTTCACGTTTCCAAAGATCCTAACTGCGCATCAACCTATTAATAGCAAGCTGCTAAATGCTTAACGATAAAAAGACTATCCATGCCTGGTGTCTGTACGACTGGGCTAATTCTGTGTATTCCCTTACGATCACGACTGCCATTTTTCCTATTTATTATAACGCAGTTGCTGTAAACAACTTCGGAGGTGATGAAATTCTGTTTTTTGGCAAAGAGATTGTCAATTCGGTATTGTATTCCTATGCTCTTTCCTTTTCATTTCTCCTTGTGGCCCTTGTCTTACCCGTCCTTTCGGGAATCGCCGATTACAGTGGAAACAAAAAGCTCTTTCTGAAGGGTTTTATGTTTATTGGGTCTTTTGCCTGCATTGGCTTGTATTTTTTTACCGGTAAAAATGTGGAGTGGGGAATCTTATGTTCCGTACTGGCAAGTTTTGGATATTCAGGGAGCCTTGTTTTTTACGATGCTTTTTTAAATGAGATTGTTACTGAAGATCGTAGGGATATAGTAAGTGCAAGGGGCTACTCATATGGCTATTTGGGAGGTGTAGTGCTACTTATTATCAATCTTGTAGTGATACAAATGCCGGAAACATTTGGCTTGCAAGACAATGGCGTTCCTGCTCGTATTGCTTTTGTAACAGTAGGTATTTGGTGGATTGGATTTTCGCTGTATGCAATAAGAAAGCTTCCTGAGAATCCGCACGGGCGGCGACCAGAAGGAAACTACCTTACGAACGGTTATAAAGAAATCACCAAAGTTTTTAAGCAATTGAAGCATCTCGGGGTACTTCGAAACTACCTTTTGGCTTTCTTTTTCTACAATATGGGAGTGCAAACGGTAATGTACCTGGCTTCTCTCTTTGGTTCAAAGGAGCTTCAAATGGAAGACGGGAAGCTGATAATGACAGTCCTACTTATTCAATTTGTGGCCATTGGTGGATCGTACTTCTTTGCATGGGTCTCCAAACGGCGAGGCAATGTGCGCGCTCTCATTATCATGACTCTGATCTGGATAGGGTGCTGCGTATTTGCCTATTTTGTGACTGAAGAAGTTCAATTTTTTGCTTTGGCAGGAGTGGTAGGTTTGGTGATGGGAGGAATTCAGTCACTTTCCAGGGCTACTTACTCTAAGATCATTCCGCAGGATACGATGGATACTGCATCTTTTTACAGCTTCTACGATGTTACGTTCAATATTTCTATTGTAGTGGGGACGTTCGTTTATGGCTATATAGAGCAAGCGACTGGTAGCATGCGCAATAGTACATTGGCATTAGCTGCGTTTTTTGTAATCGGAATGGTGTTTTTAGCTAAAGTGAAGATGCCTGACGCAAGGAAACTCTCCAAACGTAGTGTTTGATCAAAGTGGCTGATTTTAACAAGACAAAACTCAAGCTGCCGACTTTTGAGATACTGGTTCAAGACAGAAAAGTACGGTGCCTGATACGAAAAAAATGGGTCGAACTGACTCCCGAAGAATGGGTGCGACAGCATTTCCTCAATTTGCTAGTCAATCACCTAGGCTATCCAAAAGGCCTTATAAAACTAGAACAGCCCTTGCGCTATTTCAAAAACAGTAAACGCTCAGATATCTCTATCTTGAACCGAACCCAGGGACTGTTTATGGTGGTTGAGTGCAAGGCCTCTCAAGTTTATATTGATCAGGAAGTGGTAAAACAAGTTTCTGAATACAATAAAGTCTTGAAGGCAAGCTATATGTCTGTAACCAATGGTATTAACCATTTTGTTTGGAGATATAACGATGAAGGGGTGAAACAGCTTTCGACATTTCCTGAGTACGGAGATCAATGATATAGAGGTAATTCAAGGGGTGCTTGGCTTTTAAAGTAAGTGGCCGATTGCTATATTTACAAAGCTGTCAGGGTCTTGAAAAGTAGCCACCATAAACTTTCTGACAGATGAAACAGATTTTAAATAAGTTTCCTAGCTTCCTCAAAAGCTTCTACTTTCTTACCTCAGGCTTTTTCCTTATTTGGATAATGTTTGTTGACAGTAACGATCTTTTCTATCAATTTGAGCTTGTAGGTAAGCAGCGACATCTGCAACAGTCTAAGGAATTTTATGATGAGCAAATTCTTGAGGTGAAAAACCAAAAGGCTTCATTGCAGAATGATCCAGCCGCATTGGAACGTCTCGCCAGGGAGAAGTATTTGATGAAAAAGGAGTCTGAAGATTTGTATATCGTAGTAAGCGCCAAGAAAAGTCAATGACTTTTTTGAGAGTCTTTTTTGGCTTCTTTTTTCTTGTGCTCGAGCTATTCCTCCATGGACAGAATCGCCTATCGGATCGCCTCTTCGGTACTCTTTACGTTGGTCTTGGTGGAGGAAACGAGATGATTTTATTAAGTGGAGTACCGCAGATCGGCTGTGATGTGACCGATAGATACAGTGCGGGAGTGGGAATGATTTATCAATACGTTCGGTCTATAGGTCCTAGAGAGACTATTCATAATTATGGTTGGAGCGTTTTTAATAGATACAAAATAACCAAACGTTTTTTTGGGTATGGAGAATTTGAGCGCCTTAGTTTTCAGCGCCCCCCAAGGTTTCAGGGCCGCTCTGGTGTCCCTGATAGGCGAGAATTATATAGTGTATTTCTTGGACCAGGCTTTGCTAATCCGCTTTCAAGAAATTCCTCCCTGAAGATTATGGTACTTTACAATTTACTTTATGTTAAAGGAGAAACAAGCCCCTACAGTAACTCTTGGCTGCTTAGGGTAGGACTAGAGATTTGATTGCCATCCCAACAATACGGAGATATCTTATTATTATGAAGCAATGTCCTTTACTGGATCCTTGAGAATGAAAACTCCATCTTCCTAAACCTAGCTGTATCTGAATGACTGGCAAGGGAAAAGTATTTTTGAAAAAGAAGTAAGAGGATTTGTATATTGTCGTAAGTACTGAAAACAATCAAAAGCTATGTTAAGGGTCTTATTTGTTTCCTTATCTCTTCTGCTCACTTTTTCGACTTTTGGACAAAACCAATTATCTGATCGCATATTCTATGGTGGCGGAGGTGGTTTTAGTGGAGGAAACGACATTATCGTGATTAGCGTGGCTCCACAGATAGGGTGCAGGGTGACGGAACGCTACGCAGCAGGGGTTGGAATCACCTACCAGTATGTTCGATTTAGAGATTTCGGACAGACGCTATCTAATTATGGATGGAGCGTTTTCAACCGCTACAATATTACCCAGCAGTTTTTCGGATACGGAGAATTTGAGCGACTTAGTTTCCAGCTCCCTTCAGATAACTCTGATCGTTTAGGTTTTAATAGTCTGTTTTTTGGACTGGGCTTTGCCAATCAGCTTTCAAGAAATTCCTCGTTTAATACCATGGTACTTTACAATGTACTTTACGTGGAAGGGGAACCAAGTCCCTACAGAAGTCCTTGGGTAATCCGAGTAGGAGTAGGGGTAGGAATTTGAGTTTACTCCGCTCGGGCAAGCGGCGATACCTTTTTATTTGGTAGTATTCTTCACTTTGAACGAGGTGATTATTTTCTCAAATTGACGATTTAAAGATGCTGCATTATGCTGCGGAACTGAGGTTTGTATTTGCCAGTCTTTACCATCTACATAGAAATCATATCTGGTTATTTCTAGTGCCTTATTTTGAAGCGTTTTGGATGATTTTGAGCCAGCTACTTCGGTATCAAGAATTATCAAAGAGTCTTTATCCCCACCTCGCTCTTTTGCTAGATTGATTCCCTTCACTTGGGAATCTGCTTTAAGATAATTACCTGCTGCAGTCGGATGCTCAAAATAGGTGACGGTAACGTAGGTACTTGCTGTATCCTCAAAACTGGGAGCTATTTTGGCCACAAAACCATCATCTACCAATATCCACTTGGGAGGGGAGCGAAGGGTAAAAGTTAAATCAGGGTCCTCAAAAGCAAGTTTCTTTGCGCAAGAAAAAAGGACGATGCAAAGCAGGGAAAGACTAATTGAATTCCGCATATCTCTTTTTGACGGTTTCCACAGAACGCCTGATCATTTTTTCTAGTATGGATAGGTCAATATCTGCAAGCTTTTTTACGTAAAGGCATCCCACACTCTTTTTCACCTTACCTATCCGTTCCAATAAATCTTCTTGGTTCTCAAAGCCTCCCACAATGTAAATTGTTAGGTTTTGATTTCGAGGAGAGAATCCGGATAGCATCCAGTCCAATTCCTTTCCGGATTCATATTTAAAGTGGTAGTTTCCAAAACCAACAATGGATTCTCCCCACATCACTGGTTTTTCTTCGGTTACCTCCTGCATCAGTTTTACAAGTTTGATGCAGTCCTCACGTTTGTTTTGTGGAAGGACTTTGTCAAGGAGATCGCTTACATTCATATCGTTTGGTTGTGTCTTTAACTTAGCCATTGAGATATTTATTTTTCCATTGAAATCTCAGAAAAGTGATGGGAATGACATTATATAAGATGATCATCTCTTAAATTTTCCAACCACCGCACACCAAGCTGATCGCTTAGCTTACGTAGCTCTTGCACCACAGGTGCTATCAGGTCAATTCCTTCTTTCAATCGCTTTTCGGTCATTAGCCGTTCGGGATCGCCGGGAATCAGTACTTTGCTTTCATCATTAATGCTATCAGAATCTCTAAATCGAGTAATCCAATTGTCCATATGCGACTTAAATTCATCAGCTTCTCGAAATGCATCGATGCGCATTGCTCCAAAAAAATGTCCGAGACCTTTTCCCACAGGATTGGGAGCGGGATCAATAAATGCAACGAAGGGAGGTACCCACGGCCCATAGTTTGCTCCTGAAAGTACAGCAGACAATATATCTACTACCGCCCCCAGGGCATAGCCTTTGTGTGATCCATGCGCACGGTCTCCCCCCAATGGCCTCATAGCTCCGCCATGTATCAGGCCCTTGGCATCAGTAGTGATGTTTCCCTTGCTGTCCTGCAACCATCCAGAGGGAGCGGAAAGTCCTTTTCGCTGTAAGACTTCAAGTTTTCCATTGGCGGCAGTAGTAGTAGCCATATCCAAAACAAAAGGTGGCTGCTCCTTTGCCGGAATAGCCACCGCGATTGGGTTGGTTCCAAGTAGGCGTTCTTTGGAGAAAGTGGGGGATACCAAAGGGCTTGCGTTGGTAAGAGAAATACCGATACAGTCTTCTTTTAGGGCCATCATCGCATGATAGCCGGCAATACCATAGTGGTTGGAATTCTGTACTGACACCCATCCGGTACCCACCTTTTTTGCTTTTTCGATCGCAATCTTCATTGCTGCTGGACCCACCACTAATCCTAGCCCGAGATCTCCATCTATCACCGCTGTAGATGGGGTCTCATGGAGCACGCTAATATTAGGTGCAGCATTCAGTCGCTTTTTTTCATGAAGCCTTATGTAACCAGAAAGACGTGCAACCCCGTGGGAGTCCACTCCACGTAAGTCAGCACTTACGAGCACATCCGCTGCCTGGCCGGCTTCTTCTTCTGGACACCCAATTTTACAGAAAATGTCTTGGGTAAAGCGTTTCAGTTCATTTGCTGATACAATCATGCGCTGTGCTAGTCCTTTGGATTTTGAATTTTTTTAAGGGCATTAAATAAGATACCCTCCTTCAGGGCGTAGGCGGATACTCTGATCCTGTCTATTGTCACTTTTTCAAGAATATAAGCCACAAATACTGAGGCTACTACGATCATATCTACTCGCATTTCAATCATTCCAGGTATTGCGAGTCGCTCACTTCGGCTCTTTTTGCGCAGCTCAGCGAGAAGCTGATAAAATGCTTCTGTGGGAAGAGGGTATTCAGATGCATGCGCATCATTTTCTTGACCTTCGCTGAGCATGTAGATGTCGCTCAGTGTATCAAATGTGCCTGAACAACCGACCAGTGTTGTGGGCTGGTATTGAAGGCATGCGTGAAAGAGTGGCTTCAATTCAGCAGCAAAAAATTGATGCAAATTGTCAACTTCCGTAGCGGTGATCGGATCCGACTTATGAAAACGCTCTACCATACGCTGACCCCCGATCTCAAAGCTCTGCATCCAGTACGTTTGCTCCTTGTCAGCGATTATGAATTCCACACTGCCTCCTCCAATATCCATGATCAGATTCTTTTCTGTTCCCAGGTCCATTGCCATACTGGCACCTAGTTGTATCAGTTCTGCTTCTCTTAGGCCAGATATGATCTCAATCTTAATTCCGGTAAGTCTGTGGATATTCGCTACCAGTTCTTTTCCATTTTTTGCATTCCGAATGGCAGAGGTCGCGGTACCAAATACCTTCTCAACACTGTTTTCTTTGATGGTTTGGTTGAAGTCAGCTAGCGCCTCAAGGGCTCTCTTCTGTGCTGCGGGTGTTATCTCATTCTTGTTAATCCCCTTCTCTCCGATCTTGACGGGAATTCGATCTTTCAAGAAAATATTGTAGCCTACTTCACTTACATCTGCTAGCATCAGATGAAAAGTGTTTGTTCCCAAATCAATGACTGCTATGCGCATAATCGGCGCAATATACGTATTAGAATTTTTTGTGAATCTTGATCTCTATATGCTTTGTTACACAGGACAAATCTTCATTTCGGCATGTTTGCCGCTCCTTGTCGTGCGCCAGCTAGACCTTCTCGACCACCATCGCGGAGGCGCCACCACCGCCGTTACAAATTCCTGCACAGCCGATTTTAGCATCGTGTTTACTTAGCACATTTATCAGCGTTGTTGCAATTCTTGCACCCGAAGTACCCAGAGGGTGGCCCATCGCAACCGCTCCCCCAAAAACATTCAATTTGTCAGCGTTTAGCCCGAGCTTCATTTGATTTGCAATCGCTACCGCAGAAAATGCTTCATTGACCTCCCAGAAGTCTACCTCAGATTGTTGGATTCCTGCATGATGTAGTGCTTTCGGTATTGCGAGTGCCGGGGCTGTTGTAAACCACAAAGCTTCCTGTGCAGCATCTCCAAATCCTCTGATCTTGGCGATGACCGGCAGTTTTAATTCCTCTGCTTTCTCTTTACTAATCAGTATCAATGCTGATGCACCATCATTGATCGTAGAGGCATTGGCCGCTGTGACTGTACCTTCTTTATCAAAAACCGGTTTCAGGGCAGGAATTTTATCAAAATTTACGTTTTTGAACTCCTCATCCTCGTCCATAATGATTGGATCCGCTTTGCGCTGAGGTATGCTCATGGGTACTATCTCGTCTTTGAAATGCCCATCAGCGGTTGCCTTCTCTACTCTTTTGTAAGACTGGATGGCATACTCGTCTTGCGCCTCTCGAGTAATCTTCAACTCTTTGGCTGTATTCTCAGCACAATTTCCCATGGGAAACTGATTATACACTTCCCATAAGCCATCATGCATAAGACCATCAACGAGTTGACCATGGCCATATTTATAGCCAAACCTGGCTTTTGGCACATAAAATGGGACGTTGCTCATGCTCTCCATACCGCCAGCTACAACTACATCATTAATGCCCAGCATAATTGACTGTGCAGCAAGCATTATGGATTTCATTCCTGAGGAGCATACCTTATTTACGGTTGTGCAAGGAGTATTCACATGGATTCCTGCTCCAAGCGCTGCCTGCCTGGCAGGGGCTTGACCCAAGTTGGCAGATAGCACATTACCCATGAATACCTCCTGAACCGCTTCAGGATCTAAATTAGATTTTTTTAATGCGCCCTCAATGGCACTAGATCCTAGTTGAGTTGCTGAGAATGTAGATAGATGGCCTCCAAAACTGCCGATCGGGGTGCGCACAGCAGATGCGATATATACTTCTTTCATTGTTGTTTATTTAAAGCATAAGGTTATTTTGAATTCAGGAAATCTGGCTTACCAATCAGGTTTTCCGCTAGCTGGTCGTTTAGTGGCTTTTCGCTTTTGATTTTGTAGGTACTTGATCTCGCTTTGTCGCATCGCTTCTAATAACTGCCGTGCCTTTTCTTCACTAATGCCCATTTCTTCGAGCTTTTCTTTGGTCATCTGTTCTTTGGACTGTTCTTGCTCCTCCTCGCTTTTTTCACCTTCTTTTTGTTCCTGCTCTTTTTCTTCTCCCTCTTTCTTCTGCTGATCCTGTTTTTCCTGGTCCTGCTGTTGCTGGTCTTTTTGATCTTGGTTTTCCTGATCCTGATTCTTCTGGTCCTGATTCTCTTGGTCTTGCTTTTCTTGATCCTGATTCTCCTGGTCTTCTTGGTTATCTTTATTTTGATCTTGATTTTCTTGATCATCCTGATTTTGCTTCTGCTTATCAATCAGTTTTTTTACTACTTCATAGTCGTAGATGGCATCTCGGTTCGTGGGGTCAGACTTGATGGCAGTTTTGAGCTGCTGAAGGGCTTCTTCCAACTTATTCGCATCCTTGCTTAGAACGCCCAACTGCTGGTAGGCAATAGATTTTAGCTTCTTGTCTTTGGATCTCACAGCTTTTTCATAGCTCCTTTTAGCCGCTGCGGTATCTCCTGTGTGATAGTACGCATGACCTGTGTTTAGCAGCACCTTTTCATCAGTGATGTTCATGGAATCCACCAAAAAGCTGTAGTGTTTTATAGCAAGTTCATAGTCTCCACTTACAAATGCCTTTTCTGCCTCCTTTTTCAAGGTGTTTACCTTGGCAATGTCCCTTGGGTCGTTTGTTGAAAAGCTACTTGCCAGAAGAATAATTAGAAATGAAAATAACTTCATAATTTGATAAGTCTGGTACTAAACAAGAGATCAATCACCATCATTCCGAGAGCGATCCAGAGAAAATAAAAATATCGGTTTTGGGTTGCGTCTACCTTTTTTGACTCCCTTAGTTCTCCTTCTACACTGTTGATTGCATTGATCAAACGCTCTGTATCATTTCTTGATTCATTTATCTCAAAATATTCGCCGCTAGTATCTTCAGCAAGCTCTTGCAACGACCGTGGATTGAGTTTGGAAACAACTTCATTCCCGTTATTGTCTCGTTTGAAGCCTGTTCTTACTGGGATCTTACTTCCGTTTTGGGTCCCAACTCCTAAAGTGAAAAGGGAAATTCCGTCTTCCTCTAGGTCTTCCGCTGCATCCGCGGTTTCATCTCCAAAGTCTTCTCCATCGCTGATCAGAATTACAATCTTGGCTTTCGAGCGGGTAATAACAGTATCTTCATCTTCCAATTTCTCAACCGCCATTTTCAATGGAGGGCCAAAATCTGTACCGTAGTTTGGTACCATATCGGTGTTTAAGGTTTGAATGAAGAGATCTAGGGCGTTATTGTCATAGGTAAGTGGGCACTGTAAGTAAGCTTCGCTACTGAACATGATGAGACCGATACGATCTGAATTGAATGCCTCAATGATATTTTTCAATTCAAATTTTACTTTGGCCAATCGAGAAGGAGGCACGTCCATAGCGTTCATGGACTGGCTCAGGTCAATACAGATAAAAATGTCTTTTCCCACTGTTTTGATTTCTCTTGAGGTGTCTCCAAAACTTGGACCTAACAAAGCAATAATGATGAAAAGAAGATATAGGGACCGTAGGAACAGCTTTATTATCACTCTTCTGGAGGGTACGCCAAGTCTTTTTGTAGTAGACACCACTCTAAGTACAAATAGCAAGTAAAGGAGTAAGAAAACTCCGACCAGTACAAGTTCAAATATTCCCAGGGAATTGACCCATTTCATGGGCGGCAAAACTAATTGATGAATTGCTTTGCTTGATTCGTTTTTTGAGGATTAACAAATTTTAGAAATTATGCAAGAACTTGTGGTATTGTCCAGAAGAGTCGGACTTAATATTCCATTAAAGGACTTGCTTCGCTGGACTAGGTAAATAACTTTATATAATGTGATTGTGCACCATCACGAAGTGACAATAGCTTCCACCTAAGACAAATAAGTGGAAGATTGAATGATTGAATTTGATTTTTTGAAAGCTGTATAGAACTGCTCCTAGCGTGTAGCAGATTCCACCGTAAAGTAACCAGAGCAGCGCATCGCTGCTAAGTGAATCAAAAAGCGGTTTCACGATAGCAATCGCAATCCAGCCCATAGCTACATAAAGAATGGTAGATGCTCTATCGTACTTACCTGTCAAAAATATTTTGGCAATTATTCCCAAGAGGGCAATGGTCCAAATCACAATTAATAGTAGTTGTCCCCACGAATCCCACAATGAAACCAGACAAACCGGGGTATAGGTGCCTGCGATGAGGATGAAGATTGCGCTGTGATCTAGGATGCGCATTTTTTTTTCTCCTTTTCTCGTTCACAGTTGCATGGTATAGGGTACTTGCCAGGTAAAGCACCAGCAAACTAATTCCGAAGATCAGCGAGCCAAGAACTTCGAAAGCAGAATCTGACTTCAATAGCAAAAAGTAAATAGCAGGGACACTCAATAGCACTCCAAAAGCATGCGTGATGACGTTTAAGTTTTCCTCGGTTTTTGAATATTTCATTTGGGCTATTAAGCTTAAAGGTAGTTCACCACCTTGAGCCTCTGCATCGAGGTTGATTCGAAATTTTAGAGTCCAATTTCACCTTACTCCTTTCAGAGCCATCACTTCTTTAGGCGTAAGGTGTCTGAATTTCCCCCTTGGCAGGTTCTTCTTGGTCAGATTGGCAAACATCACTCGATCCAGCTTTTTTACCTTGTACCCCAGCTTTTGAAAAATGCGTCTTACGATCCTATTGCGACCAATATGAATTTCGATCCCAATTTGCCGGCTGTCTTCACCCAAGACAGCCATTTCATCCACCGGAGCAAGGCCATCATCCAGTTTTAATCCATCAATTATGGCATCAAAATCAGTTTTTGTAAGCGGTTTGTCCAGCTCTACCTGGTAGATCTTTCGTATTTTGTGCGAGGGGTGTGTGAGCTTTTTTGCAGTGTCACCATCATTGGTAAAAAGCAGTAAACCAGTAGTTTCTCGATCTAGTCTGCCCACTGGATAGATACGTTCTTCACAGGCTTTTCCTACTAACTCCATCACGGTATGCTTGGCGTGCGGATCTTTAACGGTGGTAATGAATCCTTTTGGCTTGTTCAGCAGGACATACTGATGAGATTCGGATGTGAGCTGTTTTCCTCTGTAAGTAACTCGCTCTCCCTTTTTTACCTTGTAGCCCATCTCAGTCACTACCTTACCATCCACGCTGATTTTTCCACTCTGGATTAGCTGATCTGCTTCACGTCGAGAGCAAACGCCTGCATTGGCAATAAATCTGTTGAGCCTTATTTCCGTTGGCTTTTGAGTTTCTTTTCGGTTTGGGCGCTTCATTATTCGCGGGCTTCTCCTACGCCATTTTCCTCTGTGCTAAAGTCTTTAGGAGTGGGTAGTTCTTTGAGATCGTTGATGCCAAAATAGTCCATGAATTGAGGACTCGTTCCATACAAAATTGGCCTTCCCACACCTTCGGACTTTCCCTTGATTTCCACAAGCTCCTTTTCCAGTAGCTTTTGTATGGCATAGTCACAGTTTACGCCTCGTATCTGTTCCGCTTCGCTCTTGGTGATAGGCTGTTTGTACGCAATGATGGACAGTGTTTCTAATGCTGAATTGGACAGTCTCTTTTTTGATTGCTGCTTGAGTAATATGCCAATGCTGGCTTGATATGCCGGCTTGGTAAGAAACTGATAACCACCTCCTGACTGTACCAACTCCATTGAAAAGTCCTCAGAGGAGAATTTTTCTCTAATTGATTCAAGTCCGTTCTTCACATCTTCCTCAGGTACTTCTGCATCAAACATTTCTTTGAGGCACCCCTGCACTTCCTGCACGCTTACAGGTTTTGGAGCACAAAAAACCAGCGCCTCAATGTGGTTTGACAAGTAGTCCACTTAAGACCGATTCATTTTGGCATCAATGCTCTGAGTAGTGTGTGGAACTGCCCTCAAGCGTTCTTTGGATATGAGCTTTCCAGTATCTGCACATATTCCGTAAGTACCATTCTTGATTCGGATCAGTGCATTTTCCAAATTGTTAATAAATTTTTGCTGACGACCTGCCAATTGACTTAAATGCTCTTTTTCGGCGGTATCGGCACCATCTTCCAGTGTTTTTACGGAGGAAAAGCTATCTCCTGCGTCATCAGAATTGCGCGTAAGCGAGGATCTAAGGGAGTCCAACTCGCTTTTAGCTTTTTCTAATTTTCCTAAAATCAGCGCTTCGAACTCTTTAAGCTCTTCATCAGAATATCGGGTTTTTTCGCTCATGGCAGCAATTTTTTGAGACTTAAGATAAGGCTGCGAAAATACGAATAGGACAGGAGAATTGTAAATCTCTACACCGGCATTGCCTAGTGAAGTATCAGAATTGCCTCCCCACCACCACCGTATTCTTTATTATCTCTTTTTTGCCTGAACTATCATAGACTTCAAAAAGTACTAAGTGATAGCCCATCCGTGCCATAGCGCCTGAGTCAGTTACTCCGTCCCAGCGAAAGAAGCCTGAGGTAGACAAAGAGGTACCTTGAGCAATGGTACGTACAAGCCTTCCTAGTCGGTCATAAATGTAGATGTTGGCAAATTTTCCGGGATCTGAAAATTGGTACTCGATTCGCGTAAAGTCTCTGCCATTGCCAGCATTTCCCGGGATAAAAGTTTTTGGAGCAATGGCTACTTTGCCTTGAGTGCCTCCCACCTCTATCGACTGAGAATTAAGGTACCCAGGTGTGGCGAAACCTTCAGTACTGGCTGCCGAACGCCAGTTTTCGCGAGAGTTTGTGTTTTGAGTAAACGAAAGACGTTCCAGAGAAACGCCCTTTACGTCATTCAAAAGGCTGTAGTGGTAGCTTTCTTCGTAGTAAAAGCGCTCAATCACTTCATCCTTGGCATTCAAAAGTAAAACTGTACCCTTGTCATTGTTATATCTTGGAAAGGTTGTCATTGCAATCAATTTATCAGTGTTTGCTCTTGGATAATTTCCAATTAATGCTGTAGGATCAGTTGAAATGGCAAAATATGTCTTGGGCTCAATTACGAGCTCCTCTGCTGAGATAACTCGAATATCATCTACGATACCTACTTCTTCACGTGCCAACTTCCATCCTTTCAGGCTGAGGTAGTTTTCTGAATCATTAAAAATCTCCACAAAATCAACACCATTACTTCTAGGATTGAAAAGCACCTCACTTAATTTGATTTCGTTGGCTTCTGCTGTGATTGGGCGGATTAATTCCAGGCCCTCAAGATCGCTTGTATTACCAGCACAGTCCGTGATTCCAAATAAATTCAATGAGTAGGGTTCATTAGGAATAATTTCCGAGCCCACTGATAGGAATAGCGAGTTTGGTGTGGAAACCTCAAAGTGTACTTTTTCGATTTCAAGTTTAGGGCTGAATTCAAACACGCCAGTGTTCGTTGCGGAGGGCTGTATTTTCTCATTGAAATCAATCCGAATCGAATCACCTGAAAGTACCGTGATCATTTCCACAGTAGGTGCGAAGCTATCGGGTAAGGATTCGGATATAGAATTGGCTCTACCAGGTGTTCCTCCGCTCGGATCTAAGGAACTTCGCCAGTTTGCGGGACTCTCAAGACAAGGATTGGAGATGTCCACCATTTCAAGTGAATGGCCTCCATCTGATTTCTCTGGGTCGTGCCAGGCAGGGTCATACTCTAGAGAAGTTACCAGGGTATCATTAAAAGAAATAGTTAAAAGTTCACCTGAATTATTCAAACCGGGAAATCCAGAAATTCCTAGGATAGGTTTTTCAAACTGATCAGTCGAGTTGCTTGAAGTGAGCACGGTATAGGAGCCAGGCGTAAGCGTACTAGCAGGAAATGTCACGCTGTTGCTAGCGTCAGTTAGTACCAGTTTTTCTGTACTTATAAGGTCAGAAGTAGCATTGAAAATCTCAATGTATTCTCGCTCAGGGAGACCTACAACAGGCGATTCATCAAATAGAATTTCTGTAATGAAAACCTCATTAAAATCGGGATCTCGTCCCACCCCAAAGACTATGGAAGTATCAGAAATTACGTTTCCAGCACAGTCACTCAAATTTTGTATAGACATTTTATATTGTGTGCCGCGAGTGAGCGGAGTTTGGAATTCAATTGTCACTTTATCGGGAAAACTAGTTCTACGCACTACCGATGATATTTCGAGATTGCTAACCGAGTAATTTTCTACATTGGAAAGTTGGTCGGCATCCATGACCTCTGAGAATTGAATCTCTAAGAATTCATCAAAATCGGATGAAATTATTGTAGGAAGGGTGCTGTCTTGCGTATTATCTAAAACAGAATTTGGCCTTCCCGCAGTGTTTCCGTCAGGATCGGTTGAGAATTGATAGCTTCTAAAAGAAATGCAGGGTTCTTCAGGATTGACCAGCTCAAGTGAGATGGCCTCTTGTGATATATTTCCGTATTCCAGAAAGGCTATTCGCTTATTCGCCTGGTCTTTGAGTTCTATCAGATCATTATCATTATTCAGCGTGAGATTTGGGACCGTCACTGCTGTACCAGCATCTGAGTAGTTGAAAGCCGCATCTTCATCATAAATGATGAGGAATGAATCAGGGCGTAAGATCAAAGATGGGAGAGGGGATGAGGTAGAAGACTCATCGCTGATGGTCCAGTTTTGCAGGTCGATAAACTTGTCACTGCGATTGTATAGTTCTATGAAATCATCGTTGGCGTCAATAGGGTCGGAAAGAAATTCATTGATCACAATATCTTCGAAATTTGCTTGAGATAGTAGTAAAAAGGAGAAATCGATAGCCGTACCTTCTTCTATTTCATTACCAGCTAAGTCAGTTACCTTTTCCACTTGCAGTAGGTAGTTTCCACCATTTGCCAACTCAGTGGTTGTCAATACTACCTCCCTTGGATTGATTGCGCTGGCCCCTAAAATGTCCACGTCTTGATCCAGGCGGTAATTACTAGTTTGTGCTGCAGAAGATGTATCTAGGTCTTCGCTGAAAGTAACTTTGATTTCTGTTGCAGATAGAGCGGATACAGATTCAATAGTGGGAGGTGCACGATCTACTACTCGAGTTCCTGAGACCTCAAAATCATCAAAGAAGAATAGGTCATTTCGAGTAGTGGTATGCTTGCAAAGCACACCGAAGTATTCGCTTATTTTGTGTATTTCATCTTTGAAGCTATCTCCTTCAGACTGAAAACTGTTATTGTCAGGGTCTGATGTGGCTACTGACCATATGCCATCTTCAGTTCGTTGGACCCTTATCCTTGTATTTACATTACCGGAGAAAAGCGAATTACCCGTAAATAGTAAAACACTATTTGCTCCGTCCTGCCGGAAAATCTTTATTTGATCATCTCCAGATTGACCTAGTTCAACAAAATATCCGTTCAATGGCGCCTCCAGATTGACCTGGTCGGAGACTAAATAAATCCTTACTTGATTACTTGTAGAAGGCGGAAAATCTAACCTCACCAGAAAACTCCATTCTGCATTTTCTATTGCGTCACTTCTGGTGGAAAGATGGAGCGTCGAGCTTTCCTCCGGACCTGCACTTCTCAATGCTTCATTTTCAATGATGAAATTATCAGTATCTCCAGTCCAGTTTGGATTGGTGGTGAAATCACCATCAGAAAAATTGTCTGTGAACTGAGCCGCTAGATTTAGCGAGTATAGGATGGCCAGGGAAAAGACAATTATTCTCATAAGCACTGCGCTCAGGCACTAAAAATACTAGATTTGCTGCTCACTTGAAATGCATAAAAATAAATGAAAGTAGCAGTAGTTGGAGCTAGCGGCCTGGTAGGTCAAAAAATGTTAGAAATTCTAGCGGATCGGAAATTTCACATTTCTGAATTAATTCCTGTTGCCTCAGAGCGCTCTGTGGGTAAGACCATAATTTACAATGGTGCCAATTATCCCATTGTCTCAATGGCAGATGCAATTGCAGCTAAACCCGATATTGCCTTGTTCTCGGCAGGGGGCTCTGTTTCTCAAGAGTTTGCCCCGCTATTTGCTGAAGTGGGGACGGTAGTTATCGACAACTCTTCGGCTTGGAGAATGGATTCCAAGAAAAAGCTGATTGTACCAGAGGTGAATGGTCATATACTACGCATTGACGACAGAATCATAGCGAACCCCAATTGCTCTACTATACAAATGGTGGTTGCCTTAAAGCCGCTTCATGATGCCTTCAAGATGAAGAGAATTGTGGTTTCTACCTATCAGTCAGTCACTGGATCCGGAAAAGGGGCAGTAGATCAATTAATGGGTGAGCGTGAAGGTAAAGACATCAAGAAGGTCTATCCTCACAAGATTGATCTCAATGCACTTCCTCATATCGATGTTTTTTACGATAATGGATACACCAAAGAGGAAATGAAGATGGTCAATGAGACAAAGAAAATTTTCGGAGATGATACAATCGAGGTGACAGCCACATGTGTGAGAATTCCCACGATAGGAGGTCATTCCGAAGCTGTCAATGTGGAATTTGCACATGAGTATGATTTAGAGGAAGCAAAGAAATTACTCAGCAGTGCCCCTGGAGTCACTGTGGTTGACGATCCTCAGAGCAATGAATACCCAATGCCTTTGCACGCACATGATAAAGATGATGTATTTGTAGGTAGAATAAGGCGGGATGAGACTCAACCAAAGACCTTAAATCTCTGGGTGGTTTCCGACAATCTACGCAAAGGAGCTGCTACCAATGCCATCCAAATCGCGGAGTACATGACGCAGCACAGTTTGGTTTATTAGTAGCTTTTCTTGCAGTTCACCGATCTACTTCCCCCATCACGAAATCAAGGGAACCTACAATTGCAAATAGATCGGCAAGCATGCATCCACGGCTGATTTCATGAAGAATAGAAAGATTGCAGAAGCTGGGTCCGCGTGCTTTGCAGCGGACTGGCTGGTCTGATTTACCGTCTGCGCGAAAAAAGAAGCCCAATTCGCCTTTAGGATTTTCAGCTCGGATATAGAAGTCCTGCTCCGGAGGTTTTATTCGTTTTGGTGCCAATGCTCTAGGATCAAAGTCTCTGGTGCGCTTGTGCTCTCCCAGGAGCTTCTCCACACACTGCTCTATGATCTTAATAGATTCCCAGCACTCTTGATATCGAACCCAATTTCTGTCCCAACAATCGCCTGTCGTACCCATTTTTCCTTTGCCAGTTGGGATCTCAAATGTTAGTTCAGGATACACACTGTATTGATCCACTTTTCTAAGATCGAAGGCCAATCCAGATGCGCGAAGCATTGGCCCGGTAATACCATAATTGATTGCCAAGCCTTTTTCCAGTACACCTACATTTGCAGTTCTTTCAATAAATATCTTGTTTGAGATCAACAAATCTTCGCTATCGCGGAGTTTGGGTTTAAGGTAGTCCACAAACTCCTTTGCCCTTTCCTCAAAGCCAACCGGTAGATCATAAAAAAGACCTCCTACCCAGATGTAATTGTATAACATCCTGGCACCGCTAGCCCACTCCAGCATTCTCAAAATGTGCTCTCGATCTCTCATCATCCATAAGAATGGGGTAAATGCTCCTATGTCCAATCCATAGGTGCCGATTGCTACAAAGTGAGAGGCAATTCTATTGAGCTCGGCGACCAAAACCCTGATGTATTCTACCCTTTTGGGGAGTGCTTTATCAATGCCCATCATGCGCTCTACACCCATCACAAAAGCCCATTCACTGTTCATGGCAGCTACATAATCCATTCGATCTGTGTAGGGAATGATCTGGTTGTAAGCGAGAGACTCTGCATGTTTTTCGAAACACCGGTGCAGGTACCCAAGATGAGGAACCACATCTACCACTATTTCTCCATCCGTAACAACCTCAAGTCGCAAAACTCCATGTGTAGCTGGATGTTGAGGACCCACATTGAAGATCATTTCTTCTTTGCGCAGGTCCTCTTCGCGGTACTTGAGCGGTTCCGATCTTGTGAGCAGTGACTCCATCAATACTTCACCTTAATATCATGGTATAGTTCCTGCTCTACATAATCTTTTCGAAGCGGATATCCTTCCCAATCTTCAGGGAGCAGTATTCTTCTTAAATCTGGATGATTTTTAAACTTTATCCCTAGCAGGTCGTAGGTTTCGCGCTCATGCCAATTGGCACCTCTCCATACATCTGATACAGAGTCTACTTCAGGGTTTACACGATCTAGTACAACATAAAGAGCTAAGTGGAGATTGAATGGAATGCTGTATAAATGATAGATTACCTCCATAACGCCAGATTCGGAGCCCCCATCTAACCCCGATAGACAAGATAGCGAATCAAAATAGGTGGAAGGATTGGAATGTAAAAGGCGACAGACATCAACTAAAAGCGGCTCAGAAATTATTAAGCCGGCTGGAGTTGCATCTGATCGCTCACCTTCAACGCTTCCGGGAAGATTATCTTCGAGAAGTTGCTTTATTTCTTCAATGGTCATAGAAAGTCTTTGTT
>JBCCLV010000075.1:0-20219 GCA_039026695.1 Bacteroidota bacterium | reverse complement strand
ACTGACGCTCCGGGTAATTTTGACATTAAAAACGTACCCGTTGGATCGTACCAATTAAAAGTCAGTGCGGTTGGATTTCGAACCTACAGTCAAAACATAGAAGTAGAGTCCAAATCTGCTACTGCTTTTCAAATTCAATTAACAGAAGACCTGCTGAACCTTGAGACGGTAGTAGTTTCAGGTACACGCTACGAACAGGATAGAAAAAACGCTCCAGTAGTGGTTGGTATTGTCTCCGGAAAACTTTTCAATGCCACCCAGTCGATTGCTATTTCTGAGGGGCTGAATTTTCAGCCTGGAGTACGAGTAGAGACTAACTGTCAGAATTGTGGGTTTACCCAGGTGCGGCTCAATGGATTGGAAGGTGCTTATTCTCAAATTCTGATTAACAGTCGCCCGGTTTTCAGTGCTTTAAATGGTGTCTACGGGCTTGATCAAATTCCTACTAACATTGTGGAGCGGGTTGAAGTGGTACGAAGCGGTGGGTCTGCCCTCTACGGATCGAATGCTATAGCAGGCACGATCAATATTATCACCAAAGACCCGGTAGAAAATGCCTGGGAGATCAGATCAAACACCGCCATTATAGATGGTGATGCGGTGGATCAAACCTACAATTTCAACAGATCGGTCGTCAATGAGTCACTTACCAGCGGGGTTACCTTTTACGGGATGAGCCGCAATCGCGACAGCTATGACGCCAATGGAGATGGGTTTACCGAATTAGTCGAACTGGAAAATACGGTATTGGGCGCAAAAGCTTTTTTCAAACCGGGAGACAACAGCAAAGTCACGCTTGATTTCAGCGCTTTAGAGGAATTTCGTAGAGGCGGTGATAAACTAGACCTTGCCCCGCATTTCACTGGCATCACCGAGCAATTAGACCACAATACCTTTTTTGGAGGCATCAATTATGAGCAGTGGAGTAGGGACGATAAAAACAAATTCTCGATCTTCGCTTCCGGACAAAACACCACACGAGATAGTTATTACGGTGGTTTAGGTGGTGGAAGGACTGCCGAAGATAGTACGTTGGCCATCAATGCCTACGGGCTTACAGAAGACCTGGCGGTAGTGGCAGGTACTCAGTACAACCGTTACCTCAATAATGGTAGTGTGTTGACCTTGGGAATTGAGAACCAGTACTATGACACCCAAGATGAAATTGCCGGTTATGGCCGTCTGGTTGACCAACAGGTAAATACTATAGGTTTCTTTGGCCAATACGAATGGAAAGTGAATCAAAAGTTTACGGCTCTACTCGGTAGTAGATATGATGTTTCTAATGTCGATGGGTTCTATTCGGTAGTGGGAGAAGAAAGGACATCAGACGTGAACTTAGGGGTTTTTAGCCCTCGCGCTACCTTTTTGTATCAAATCACTAATAACCTGCAGTTCAGAGGTGGATATGCCCGTGGATTCCGAGCACCACAGGCGTTCAACGAAGATCTTCACATTTCTTCCGCAGGAGGTGATCAGGTGTTTGTACTGCTGTCAGATGATCTGGATAAAGAAACATCAGATGCCGTCACAGGTTCATTGAACTATACCAAAAGCACGGGATTAGCACAATTCAATTTGTTAGTTGAAGGCTTTTACACCCAGCTTTCAGATCCTTTTACACAGATAAGCCGGGGAGATATTGGTGATATTATTTTAGAAGAAGTAGTAAATGGTGAAGGTGCTACAGTATCTGGGGTAAACTTCGAAGCGGGCTATTCGCCTTCAGCAAAATTTGCTTTTCAATTGGGAGGTACTGCACAGCAAAGCAGTTATGCGGAAGATCAGAAAATTTTTGCACCAGAAGATGCCGGAGAAGATGCCATTGTGGTTAGTGAATTTGTGAGAAATCCTAACCTATACGGGTACTTCACCACCTACTATAATTTCACGCAAGCATTTAAGGTGGACTTGACTGGTACGTACACCGGTTCGATGATCGTACCCAGAGTAGTCGGTGCGGATGGATCTCCTGATCTGCTTGATTCCGACCCGTTTTTTGATGTCAACTTAAAGGCCAGCTATCACTTTGATATCTCTGACGATTTCCATTTGGAGTTGAGCGGAGGTTTCCGAAATCTTTTCAATAGCTATCAGCCGGAGTTTGACTCAGGGCCAGAGCGAGATTCAGATTTCATCTACGGACCTGCTGCGCCCCGTTCGGTATTTTTCTCCATAAAAATTGGTAACCTGAATTGATTCGAAGGCCAAATTATATCGTAGGCTATTTTATAGTCCTTTCGCTCTTCCTGTGTGCCCCCGTGAGTGCACAGGAGACGAAATCGGTACAATGGATCACGTTCGAGCAGCTTGAAGATTCTCTGGCTGTAGAGAAGAAAAAAGTATTCATTGATTTCTACACCGACTGGTGTACCTACTGCCGAAAAATGGACAAGGTGGTATTTACCAAACCAGAGGTGATTGACCTGCTCAAAAAAGACTATTATGCGGTGCGGTTTGATGCGGAAACGGAATCAGAAGTAGCATTTGGAGGACAGACACTTGTAAACGATCAGGTAGTAAAATCGAGAAATCCCGTTCATCAAATTGCCCAATTACTGGCATTTAGGAATGGTCAGTTTGCACCACCCACTCTGGTGGTTTTGGACCAAGACTTTAAAGTAACTGCAAGATACTTTGAGTACATGGATAGTAAAAGGCTGATCAGGGCATTAATTCACTGACTCCTAAAAAGGCTGCTGACTAATAATATTACTCATAAGTGCTAGTTCCTCTTCTTCCTTTTATACAAAAACAAATTCCACTTTTCCTCCGCTACCCCATGCTTATCCATCTCAGCGCGAGCGAGGGTAAAGAAGAGATCTGAAAGACGGTTGATGTAAGCAGTGACATACTCTTCAACACAGTCCGGGTCTTCATCCACCAGGCCAAACAAGGCACGTTCTCCACGTCGTACTTGTGTGCGGCAAACGTGACACAAGGCAGAGATTTCATTTCCTCCTGGAAGCAGGAAATAGTCAGAAGGACTGCTCATGGCATTTTCCAATTCATCAATCCATTCTTCGCAGAAGGTAGCTCCGTCTGTCGGTCTGGGATTGGGATTTTCTTTATTGGAATCAGAGGGGCGTGCGAGGTGAGACATCATGTCCATAAAGTCTTTCTGGATCTTATGAAGGTTAGGTTGCCATTCATGTTCTGGCCCCAACTTGGCCCGAAGTAAGCCAATGGTGCTGTTGACTTCATCCAACGTTCCGATGCACTCGATCCGTTCGCCTGTTTTGGGTTCTCGCTTTCCACCAAATACGCCGGTGGTTCCTTTATCTCCTTTTCTGGTGTAGATTTTCATATTATTCAGCTTCCTGGTTTGTAATTGATTTTATGTCTCTGAATTATTTATAAACTTCCGAACAAACGTTACCCTTACCGGTACGTTATCCTTAGGTAGTGTTATCATCTCAAAACCTTTTTCAAGATGTACCGTCAATAACGCTTTCTCTAATTCCATACAGTAATTAAATGTTTGTTGTCGTTGCTCGTCTGGCTCAAAGATATTCGGCCATGTAGGTGCAAAAAATGCTTTTTTGCTGAATTTATCCAGGTAGGGAAAACGTTCAAGCAACAGGGGAATAGGCATGCCCTCTACCAAATGATAAGCAATAAGATCAAGTGGTGAACGATCGGTGAAGGTGGCTTGTGGATTTCCATTCAGCTCATCAACAAAAGCTTTAAAAACAAGTTCTGTGAACTTGCTCAGGTCCTGCCAGGGAGTTCCATTACTGTCGTTTTGCTGTTCTTGCTTAATGACTTTTCTGGACACTTCATCCATGCAGGGATATCCTTCCACCTTCAGCGCTTCAAGTAAGGTGGTTTTCCCTGTTCCGGGTGCACCCGTGATGATGTACTTTTTAGTATAAGACATCATTCAATAAATAAAAATGATCCCATACATCAGAACAAACAGGATGCTAGTTGCCCAATTGACATAGATGGAGGTTTTTAAATCCTGCTCAGTCAAAGTCTTTTGATTACTGCCAATGTAAGGTTTGTCTACCAACTTTCCATGATAATGGTTGGGCCCTCCAAATCGACAATTCAGGATGTAGGCAAGTGCTGCTTCGGGATAGCCAGCATTAGGACTTGAATGCTTTTTTCCTTCTTGAAAAAGAAAAGGCAGCCCTTTGAACTTAACCGTCACAACCAACATGAGTAAGGCTGTAATCCGTGCTGGGATGAAGTTGGCAACATCGTCTAGTTTAGCTGCAAACCGTCCAAAGTCTTTGTATCGGTCGGACTTGTAACCAATCATGGAGTCAAGGGTGTTAATCATCTTGTAAGCCACAGCTCCGGGAACTCCCAATATGAAGTAGTAAAAGAGTGGGGCGATTACTCCGTCACTAAGGTTTTCTGAAAGGGTCTCCAGAGTAGCTGTTCGTATTTGTTGCTCATTGAGCTTTGATGTGTCTCTACCCACAATCCAGGAAAGTCGTTTTCTTCCGGCTTCTAGTCCTTCATTTTTTAGTGTTTTGAATACCGCTTTCCCTTCATCAACGAGCGTTCGATTTGCTAGGCAATAAAACAGCAGGATAACAGCGAGTATGTTGGATAGTAATGCATTTATGTTCCCAAGCCAGACCAATAATAGATGAGGTGCCAGGTATGAAAAAACAACGAGAACTATGACCAATATCGAACCTTTTACGGATCTAAATGATCCTTGATTCAAAAGCCTCTCTCCTTTGGAGATGGTGTTGCCAAAGAAAACAATCAAATGAGGCATCCAACGAGGGTCACCTAGCAGAGAGTCCAATATAAAGGCGATCAATAAGACATAAATGGGAGCTATTTCCACTGGTCGAGGGCTTTTATCAAAGCAGCATTTGCTTCCGGACTTTGTGTGGCTAATCGGATATACTCACCTTCCAGTCTTTGGAAATTGGATGCATCTCGAATCAGTATGCTGTGAGTGATAGCAAGAAAGTCTTTCAGAGCCGCTGCAGAACCTTTTTTCAATTTAGCAAGAAAGTAACTGGTGTTTGTAGGTTTAATTTCTAGCCAATTAATAGCCGATAGTTCCTGAATAAACGTGTCGGTTTCCTCAAGTAATTCTCCGACATCAAATAGCCAATCATCATAGGATGCGAACAACATTAATCCGGCTTGAATGGCGAGAGTATTTACACTCCACGGCATTTTCTTTCTGAGAAGCTGGTTAATCACATTCGTGGAAGCAATTATATAACCCAGCCGAATTCCAGGAATGCAAAAGGTCTTTGTTAAAGATCGAACGGTAATAAGGTTGTTTAGTCGCGCAATCCATGATATCAGGGATTGCGTTCCATCCGTGAATTCGATATAAGCCTCATCAATTACAAAAGTGGTAGAAGGATTTCCCTCAATGAGTTTGGCTAGCTTTTCTGATGGTATTACACTTCCGTCTGGGTTATTCGGATTGCAGATGAAGACCAAACCGTAATCTGCAGCTTGGAATTTTTCTCTGTCTACCAGATCATAATTGACTTTATGGATTTTACATGCATCCTCGTATTCTGAAAAAGTAGGAGCTGCTATGGCGGCCTTCTTTCCAGTAAAAAGATGAGCAATCAGGTAAAAAGCCTCCGTTGCACCATTGGTGAATAGGAAATGATTTTCGGATAAATTGAATTTTTTGGAAGCAGCAAGATTTAGTTCTTCAGCAGCTGGGGAGGGATAGTTTTGAATGTGGCTAGCATAAGTAGCTAAATCAGAAAGCAATTCAGGCGGACAGCCTTTGTAGTAGACATTCGAGCTAAAGTTGTGAATAATCTTCCCATCGTATTTATGGATATCGTCTCCGTGTCCTTCAATCATCCTGTTTGCTATTTTCCATGATCACACTCATGTCTAAGTGTTGGTCAATCCAACTGGCCAACTTTTCGTATTGTGCTTCTTTAAAAGCCCTGTAGTCGATCGCTTTGGCGTCTCTAAATTTCAAGTGAAGCAACTCGTTGACCACTACTTGATTGTCCAGAATGCCGTGCAGATAGGTACCCCAGCTTTGATCTCCATCAAAATAGCCTTCTGGAGATCCATTGATCATGTTGAGGTGCTTGCCTTTTGGAGCTTCCGTTTCTCCCATGTGGATTTCATACCCGATGCAGGACTCTGAATCAGCCTTGAAGGTAAATCGCTGTTGAACGACGGTCTTTTCTTTTGTTAAAGAGGTGGTGATATCGAACAAACCTAAACCTGACTCCTTCGCTCGGTCGCTTTCTACACTATGAGGGTCTTCAATCCACTGTCCCATTATCTGGTATCCACCGCAGATTCCGATAATAGGGATTTGTCCATACAAGCTTTTGACGGTTTCCGCAATCCCGTCCTTTTTCAAAGCGACCAGATCTTCAATGGTGTTCTTGGTTCCCGGTAGGATGATCACATCCGCCTTCTTTAATTCTTCTTGATCTCTTGTGTAGTACAGATTAACTATTGGTTCTTGCTCTAGTGCCTGAAAGTCGGTGTAGTTGGAGAGGTAATGCAGCTGCACAACGGCCACATTGAGTTTGTCTTTCTCAGCAGACGTGTTTCGCTGATTGAGTGCTACCGAGTCTTCTTCTTCAAGGATGATGTCAGAGGCATAAGGAAGAACGCCAAGTACGGGTGTATCTGTAATTTCAGCTAACATCTTTTTTCCCTCTTCGAAAAGAGTGGCATCCCCTCGAAACTTATTTACAATGATGCCTTTGATCAATTTTCGTTCCCAGGGTTCAAGAAGTTTGATGGTGCCATAGACACTTCCGAAAATACCCCCTCTGTCGATATCAGCGATCAGATACACACACGCATTGGCGGCTTGTGCCATACGCATGTTCACAATGTCTCGGTGTTTAAAGTTTAACTCACTGATACTGCCCGCACCTTCCATCACCACAGGGTTGTAAGTGCTATTTAGCGAATTGAAGGCTCTTTTGGCTTCTTCAAATAGCTCACTTTTATCATTGGAGAAATACTCTCTGGCAGACTGAGTACCAACAGGTTTTCCATAGAGTACAACTTGGGATTTATTAGTAGAGGAAGGCTTTAATAAAATAGGATTCATTTCTACCATCGGATGAAGCTTACTTGCCTCTGCCTGCACCGCTTGTGCTCGACCAATCTCCAGTCCATCCGGGGTGGAGAAACTGTTGAGTGACATATTTTGTGCTTTGAATGGAACCGGATTCAAACCATGATTCTTCAGCCAACGACAGATGCCCGTTGTGATCCAACTCTTCCCGACATCAGAGCCGGTTCCAACAAGCATGATGGGTCGTAGCTTTTGCATGTACTTAATCTCCCTATTTAACTCCCTTGTATTCTTCGAATGAAACTTGCTAATTATGTCAAATCGAAAACCAACTTCAACGCGTTTTGCATCTCACCAAGGTACTTTTCTTCTAAAACACCCTGCTGATTTGTAATTCTAGAGGTATCCACTACTCGTAGTTGCTTTAGATTGATGTGTCGATCTTTATCCAGACCATTCTTAGAAGAAGGTGTGATGTTAACTGCAAACGGCCAGTTCTTATGATTTGGTAAAATAGGTGCAACGATGACGGTTTTACTTAACTTATTGACCATGGTAGATTGCAGAATAACACATGGTCGTTTTTTTTGCGTTTCTGCTCCGCGAGTTGCTTCCAGATCGACCCACCGAATCTCTAACTGCTGATACATTACTCTAAACCATCATTTAGGGTTGCATCCCAACTAGCGATTTCTTTTTGGTAATCAATATCTTCGGACTCCTCTTGATTTGCCTTCAAGATGGCCTCTTCTAGAAGACGCTTTTTTTCTCTCTTTAACAGTTCGTTGATGTAAGCGCTTTTGTTCCCGTCAGCTATTTCTGTGAGGAAACTATGGGATTCTTCATCAAGTGATATAGTCGCTCTTTCTGCCATAATAATTGCTGTATTACTATTTAATCTTACCGATTTATCATACTCAAAAGTATGCAAAATGTTGCAATTCGATTTGAGATTGAATGAGACCTTTCAAATAATCGATAACTAATGCCTTAATCCGTTCTAGTTCACAAATAAGTGCTTACTTTAAATTGTTTTTGGTGGATTCCTTAAACCCATTGGGTAAGAGGGATCTTAAAATGGGAATCCGGTGATGACTTTACGTCAAAATCTGGAGCTGTACCCGCAACTGTAAGTTCAGTAAGCCCTGACTAAATCAAATTCCACTGTTAAGACCACAGGCGACTTGATGGGAAGGGAGTCAGGGTTGAACAAGCCAGGAGACCTGCCAAGAACTGAGATATCAAGGCTTTCGGGAATAGAGGTAACTGATACACTTTGCAGTCAAGCATTGTTCTGATTGGTTTGATTTGCCACGTGTGCTATTTCCTCCTTTTCAAGTCTGGATATAAAAAGGATGATAGCATAGCAATGAACATTGATTTGATTCTCGTATGTCTGCAAGCAATCTTTATCTGCCTACATGGTATGATAGTGTTTGTTGACTCAGAATCTGTTGGCAAGATTCGTTGGTTTAAAGCCCTGCTTAGCTATTTGGCTCTGAGTGTGTTAGGATTCCTCTTTCCAGATCTCGTGAAAGAAAACCTTCAACTAATTCTTTTTATGCTACTTACGGTAGTGTTCACGTTCGCAACATTGGGCTTTTCTTCTCCAAGAATGAAGCTGTTTCTCGCAAGTGTGTTATTCTTTTCGAGTGTTGGATTACTCTATTTTCGGTTTGAAAATACGCCGTTGTGGATCTCCACACCTATTGCATTTGGTGTTTCATTCATCGTAGTGAAGAAATGGAGACGTATGTTTGGAATTGCAAAAGATTATTTCCTTAAAGCAGGACTGCTCATTACCGTTCTTTTCATGCTGGAGCCTGTGTTTGTAAGTGTTCAACAAAACTTGAAACCAGTTCCTACAATACCTACTTCTTCAATCATTAATCAACAAAATTTCCTGCTTCTTGGTGTACTAGTGCTACTGGTGCTGGGAGGTTATTTACGGAAAGAAAAATCAAGATCATAAACCAATGAATGTACTAGAATCAACCCTCCTGGCTATTGCCAATCTACTTTACTACCCAGTCATTGGAGGTGTTTTGTTTGTGTTGGCTCACCAAGCCGTCATGGTTGGTAGGTTTTTAAGTGAATTGAAGCAAAGACGTGGCGAAAACTTTAAACGGATCAATGCTTTCAAAGAACAGCATCAAGACTACTTCAAGAAGCCAGCTTCGACCTACAAAACCATCGAATTTGATTTGATCTATCAACTTCGGAAATGGCAGGAGGCGTATATCAAATCACTAAGTGCTAACCGGCTCGTGATTAAAGCAGGGCCCTCTTTGGGACTCATGGGAACATTGATTCCGATGGGAACAGCCCTTGCGTCTTTGTCTCAGGGCGATTTGCTGATCATGTCAGCCAACATGGTGACTGCATTTACTACTACGATTGTGGGTATGGCAGCTGGGCTTACTGCCTTCTTGATGAATTATAAACAAACCGAGTGGATGCAACGCGACCTGCTGGAATGCGAATCCCTATGTGAAAGGAGCTTGGCAGAATGGGAGGTAGCCGAGCAAGGGACAGAAAAATTGATAACCAGCTAAAACCAACACGATGAGTATCCTTCGAAAACGTTCTCTTGTAGACACGCAACTAGCCTCTGAATCCGATCCGATCAGCAGCATGGCAAATCTCTTCGATGTAAGCATTGTATTTATTGTGGCACTTTTTTTTGCCTTATTTATGGCTTATAGTACGTTGGATCTGTTCAATCCCGACTCAGAGTTGGTGATAACCAAAACAATGCCCAACGGAGAGATTCAAATCATCACCAAGAAAGGACAAGAAATCAAAATTGAAAAAGTGACCGAAACCACTGAGTCTGGAAGGGGAGTGAAACTAGGAACAGCTTACAAGCTGGAAGACGGTAGAGTCATTTATATACCAGAAGAATAGGCACCAGTGTCTTTCTAAAATCAATGTAAAGCTTGTTTGAAAAGAGCATTTAAGTGAATACAGAAACCAATTATAAAAATGATATTCTTACCAAAATCTGCTATACAGAACTTGTATACGGAAGAATCAAAAAGAAACTCGGAATCGAGTTATCGAATAACCAAATCGAAGAAATGATCTCCTCAATCATCTCAGAGACAAATGAAGCGGATTTTCAGAGAGCCGGAAAGAATATCTATATAACGAATAGGTTTAGAAACATTAGAATAACAATTAACTCTTACACAACTAGAATAATAACAGTAGACAAACTGAATAAAAAACCGAACCCCAGCGACAGGTAGATTTTATTCCCTACTCATCATAGCCGGTTGGTAAACTCAAGTACATGGTCTAAAACCTGAAAGAGTAACATGAATAAACTAGTAATCCCCTTTCTTTCGTCCGTTCTGATTGTCTCATTAAGCCATGTAAGAGGACAGACATCAGATCAGGAGCTCAACATTGCATTGATCCTGACAGATTCTTATCGTCAATTGGGAGAGGCCACAGCCAAAGATGCGAAAGCTGCACTTGCTACTTATGAGATAGAAGCAGAGGTCCAGACCTACTATCACGCAGATCTGGATCTACTCGCCTATGAAGAATTGAAAGGCAATCAATTGGTCTTCATTGACATGATCAATGCTTCGAAAGTGGAGAATATATTGCCACTTTTAAACCGGATGGCCAGCCAGGGTACGAGGGTTTTCGCCGTAGGCTCTAGCGAACCTTCGAACTTGGAGGCATTCAAATATATCCAACTCGATGCAAAAACCTTGGCATTCTATGAGCAATCAGGACGCGAAAATCTCGTAAACATGATACTGGATCAATGCCAGCGTTCATTTGATTTTGATATCCCCCAACTAGAGCCAGTCGTCCTTCCTGAGTTTGCACTCTGCAACATCCAAAGCAAGAAAGTCTATTCCGATTTTGATTCTTATCAAAATGAATATGCTCCTTTTATGAAGGGAAACCCTTGGATTGCCATCAACCTATGGCGAAGCGATTTTCTGTCTGAACAGCTGACACATTTCAAAGAGTATGCATCACAATTTGAGGACAATGGCTTCAATGTGCTTTTCTATTATGGTTACCCTTCGAAAGATGATGTTGCCCCACTTTTCTACCAAAAAGATCGACTCGTTCCAGAAGTAATCCTCGCCCAAGCGGCCTGGTTAGGAGCCAATCCGAGAGCCAACCGAGAGACCTTTGAAACATTGGGCATTCCAGTCATTAACATGATTCAAGTCAATCAGACAGCCGATGAATGGATGGAAAATGATCAAGGAATCAAAATTTACAAACGCACCAGCTCCTTGAATATTCCAGAGCAAATGGGCATGATTCAACCGATCGTTACAAGCAGTAAGGAATTCGCAGAGGCTTCTGAAAAGTGGACCGAGAAACGATCTATTTTAATTCAAGTACAACGACTACTAAAGCGGGTCCAGAAATTTCATGTACTGCAGAACAAGCCCAATGAAGAAAAGCAAATCGCGATTATTTACTACAGCCATCCACCGGGAAAAGAACTACTAGGCGCCAGCTATCTGAATGTAGTTCCGAACAGTCTCCATTCCATACTCGAACGACTGGATAAAGAAGGATATGAGTTGGGTGATGCTCCATTGACGGAGGAAGATATTTTCGAGAAAGTCTCCACCTACGGACTTAACATTGGTGAGTGGGCTCCACGTGAAATTGACAAGCTCGTGGCAAAGGGAAATGCGACACTTGTTCCGATGGACTTGTATCTGACATGGTACGCGAAGCTTTCCAGCCCATTGAAAAAGGAAATCGAAGAACAATGGGGAACGCCAGAGAAAAGCTCCATCATGATCTGGACGGATGAAAATGACAAGAAGTACTTTGTGATTCCGTCTGTCAAGTACGGGAATGTGTTACTTACTCCTCAGCCAGTTCGTGGTTGGTCGCAAGATCTGGACGTGATGCACCATGATATTTCTGTTCCGCCTCATCACCAATACATTGCTTTTTACCTCTACCTGCAACACGGCTTTAATGCCGATGCAGTCGTTCATTTGGGGACTCATAGTACGTTAGAATGGCTCCCTGGTAAGGAGACAGGTCTCAGTCGGCATGATGCATCGGAAGCCTTGATTGGTGACTTGGTAAATGTCTATCCCTACATTGTCGATGATGTGGGAGAAGGGCTGCAAGCGAAACGCCGATCAGGAGCGATCATCATCGATCACATGACTCCTCCGTTTGATAAAATCGGAGTGAATCCGGTACTGGATAAGCTAGAGCAATTGATCTCAGAGCATGAGATTGCAGAAGCGAAAAGTACTGCTTTGGCTACCGCCAAGTTCAATGAGATCTATAGGTATGCACAGCAGTCCGGAATTCTGGCTGACTTAGAAATGGATACCATTGTCAATGATGAGGAACTGCATTACATCGAGCATTACATCGAGGAGATTCAGGAACAGCATTCTCCTTTAGGACTTCATACTTTTGGGAAGCTTCCTAAGCCTGAATACATTGATAAAAATGTGGCAGCCATCGTTTCACAAAAAAGCGGCCTTAACGAAAAGGAAAAGAAGGAGTACGCCAAAGACATCAAGCAACGAATCATGGCAAGCGGAGAGTCAGAGCTCAATGCCTTGGTTGATGCTTTAGGCGGGAAGTACATTCCTGCCAGTACAGGTAATGACCCACTTCGAAACCCCAATTCTCTACCAACAGGAAAAAATTTCTATGCGTTTGATGCGGATTACTTGCCTTCGACGGAAGTATACAAAACAGGTGAGCGACTGGCCAATGAGTTGATTGAAACCTACCAAATGGAACATGAAGGAGCCTTTCCGGATAAGGTAACTTTCAATTTGTGGTCCACCGAATGCATTCGAAATGAGGGCATCATGGAATCCAAGATTTTAAGCCTTCTGGGTGTAAAACCTATCTACGATGGGTATGGTAAAGTTGTCGACTTGAAAATCATTCCCGGAAAAGTGCTGAACCGTCCACGAGTGGATGTCGTGTTGATTCCTTCTGGGTTGTATCGAGATATTTTCCCTCAATTAGTGCTGTTACTAGATAAAGCAGTGAAACTGGCCTCTCAGCAGGATGAGGTCGACAATTATGTGCGGAAGAATACGGAAAGTCAGTACAAAAGACTCATTGAAAAAGGGGTAAAAGAAAGCATGGCAAAAGCCCTTTCTGAAGTTCGAATTTTCTCAACGCCAGATGGAGCTTACGGTACAGGAACGAACACAGTCATTGATGCTTCCGGGACCTGGGAGGATGATCAGGAAGTGGCTGATGTATTCATGAATCGTATGCATTTTCCATACAGTGATGCTTTCTGGGGGGATCAGCCGGTAAGTGACTCCTTATTGATATCTCTCTTCAAAGAAAGTCTTTCGGGAACCAAAGCGGTGCTACATAGTCGTACCTCGCACTTGTATGCCAGTTTAGATAATGATGATTTTTTCCAATACCTGGGGGGAACGGCACTCGCCATCCGTTCGATAGATGGTGAATCTCCAGATGTGATTGTTTCTAATCTGACCAATCAGGGACAGATGAAAAATGAGAAATTGAGCTATTTCCTCAGCAAGGAACTCCAAGCACGATACCTCAACCCGACATGGATCAATAGCATGTTGGATGAGGGCTACTCCGGTGGACGTTTCGTCAGGCAGGTCAGTGCTAATCTGTGGGGTTGGCAAGTGACCGTACCTGATGCGGTGGATGCAAGCAAATGGGACAACTTCTACGATGTGTATGTGGAGGATAAATATGATTTGAATGTAGCCGAACGTTTCGAAGCATCGAAAAACCTGTATGCTTATCAGGTGATGATTTCCCGTATGTATGAAGCGGTTAGAAAATCATATTGGACACCTGATGATGAAGTGAAAGAAAAGCTACTATCGGAATTTTTGGAAACCGTGGATAAGGTAGGTCTATCTTGTAATTTGAATGTGTGCAACAATCCAAAGCTTGCGAATTTTTTGAACAAAGAGTTCGAGGAGGTTGAAGGACTTTCTTCGGAACAAATAGAAAATTATCGCAAGCAGTTAGAGGAGATTCGTGAACGATTGGAAGTGGATGGGCTTCCTACACAAGCGCAATTAGCGGCAAATTCAGAATATGTAAGCGATTATATCCCCAGAAAAGATGTCAAAGGCTACAAGATAGAGGAGGTAGGAAAAAATGAATCACCTGTCTCAATAGCTGATCCTGATACCTGGAAATGGGTTGCGTTAGCATTGGTGTTAGCTTATTCCGTTTTCTATGTGGTTAGGAGATCAGGGAAGAAGGCAGAGCAAAAAGGATAGTATTCTTTTCAAAAGTGGTTAATTGTAATCACTCAGCTTTTTGAGTGTATAAGCCCTGGATAGAGAGTTTTGAATAGAACCAGCGAACCTGGTCTGTACTCATTTTTCAAAGCCATTTCCATATCGGGATTAGGCGGACACCATCCAGGTTATCTTCTTGGTCATAGGTCACAATCGTACCGTCAGATAAACCGGTCGCTTTCATGGCGGCTTTTAATCCGTTCAATTCTCTGGTGATGTTATCGTTATTTATTTCCCAGCATACTTGAATAGTCTGGGTAATCTTTTCGTTGGTTTTTACTAAAAAGTCACATTCTGAATGCTGGTTTCGGAAGTAGAAGATTTCTTGATCAGTAGAACGCAACTTATTGTAAACCATATTTTCTAGTCTTCTCCCCAGGTCTTTGCTAAACGACAAGCTGTTGGACTGAGCGAATGCTGCATCTATAGCGTAGACCTTTTTAGGATTTGCTATCTGCTTTTTGATGGATGTGCTGTAAATGGGCACAAAGTCAACCAGATAGCTTTCGTGCAGGTAATCACAGTAATCAATAACGGTTCTGATGGATTTTATTTCAAGCAAGTGAGAAAGCTTATTATAGCTGAATTCTTTCCCGATAGTACTCAATAGGTGTACTGCGAGACGAAGTATGTAGGTTTCATTATTGAGATTTCGTCTAACAGCAATATCTCTCGTTACGATATCACGCAGCAGGGTTCTGTGATAGTCATGGTCAGGTTCTCCTAAGAACTCGGGAAAACCTCCTAGTTCGTAATATTTATTAAAACTTTCCAGAGAGCGCTCCTTTCTAAAAAACTGTAGAAACTCTTCGTAATTGAAAGGAAACAACTCCGTCTGCTTATATCGGCCAGTCAATTTTGTTCCCAGTTCCTTACTTAGGAGACTCGCGTTAGATCCGGTGATTATTAGGGGGATTCTCTTTTCGTGAGCTGAACGGGCAAATAATTCCCACTGATTTACATTTTGCACTTCATCCAGCAATAACCGCTTTTTATTGTTTTCATGATATAAATCTTCCAGTCGTGCGAAATCGGATAATTCGAAATTAACCAGACGGGGGTCTTCAAAATTGATGTAGTAAGCTTCTTCATTTTTAAGGAAAGTCTGACGGATCAGTGTGCTTTTACCACATCGGCGTATGCCGGAAACAATCTGTATTTTCTTAGTCGTAACCGGAAGTTTTACCTGGCGAATGATGGTATCCCTATCCGAAAATGTACTTGATTGATCTTTTATGGTATCTAAGAGTGTGGCTTTGTTAATCATAACCGATTGTTTATTAGCATAAAGATAATAGTTAGTATTAGTAATACTCAATATTGTGTATTATCAATACTAACTTGTTAATAAATCATGGTAGCTCACATACAAATGGCTAAAAACCAGTTTCTCTTACATAGGATAGCTTTAAAAAGTGTTCATACTCCTAAAATAATTCAACAATGAAGCGATCGAAATTTATCAAAAAGGTGGGTTTTCTTGGCTTGATTCCAGCGTTTGGAGTTCAAGCTTGCGACTCCTCAGATAATAAAGAAAAAGGCCAATTGAAGGATGAGTTGCTAGCCGCCTGGGAACGGTCAGAAAAATTGACACTTATTAATATCGAACAAATGCCTCCGGAATTTTTCAAATTCAAGTACACCGATGAAGCAATGACATTTTCTGAGCAGTGGCGTCATTGTGTCATTTATACCTGTGGCCAATTGGCCAGTCGAGCAGGATTGACCAATCCATACAAAGATGTAAAGTTGCCGGTGCAACTTCCTAAAGAAGACGTTATATGGGAAATTAAAAAGATGTATGCATTTGTTCGAGCATCCATTAAGGAGCTGTCCGTAGAAAAACTCCACTCAATGACTGATTTTGCTGGTGAGGATATACCCCTATGGAGATTATTCTATGCGCTAGAGAATCACATTATTCACCACAGAGGGCAATGCATCGTTTATCTCCGCCTCAATGGGATTATTCCAAAGGGCTACTATGGTTGGTAAGCACTAAGAAACTGAAGGAATAACTATTCATGAAAAAGCTATATATAACCGAAGGTCAAGGCCTCCCGAAGTGGACAAATCCAATCAGCCATGCGGTGGTGGTGAATAATATGTGTTTTGTCAGTGGGCAATTATCGGTAAGCGCTGACGGTGAATACGTTTCCGGTACAGCTTTGGAAGAGGGGATGCTGGCATTTTCTAATTTCTTTTCCGCACTGAAAGCTGCTGAGTTTGACAAAGAAGATATTGTGTTTGTCGATATCGCATTTGATGATCTGAAAGACTTGCCTGAAATCAATGAGCAGAACAATTTATCAAGCTGAAGCTTTACCTTTTGGAGGGAAAATCAAAATCACCGGCACAGCGGTTAAGGATCAATTCTGAGCACTAAACTAGACTTGTAGGGTCGACTAGATGACAATTACTTCTCCATATTTCACATTGTATCGCTGAAAAGCTTCTTCTAATGGTGTCTGATTGATATGAGAGAGAAGAATTCTTAAAGGTCCCGCATGAGTCACAATCGCTACTTTTTTCCCACTAAGCTGTAGACCTGAATACCAGCCTACTACCCGATCAGCAAGCATTTGCATAGACTCACCATTTGTGACTCGTTCATTCACAAAGTTTTCCATCCAGGGGTTTAGTTCATCCTCTGGGATATCATCCCATCGTTTCAGTTCCCACTCACCAAAATTCATTTCCTGAAGTTGTAGTACTTCCTTCAGCATTTTATGTGGGATCATCTCTGCCAGCTGAAGACATCTGCTCAATGGGCTAGTGTAAACCTCATCAACCTTATTGGGTAGTTGGGGCAAAATCATATGAACTTCCTCATGAAAGGATTTAGCAAGAGCAATGTCAGATTGACCATAACAAATCTCTTTGGAGATGTCAGGAGTGGTATGGCGTATCAGATAAACTTCCATTTTGCAAACCAATGTCATTCTGAATTTATTTCAGAATCTTTTGCAAGAGAAACACTAGAATAGATCCTGAAACAAGCCACCCAGGCCGGGTTCAGGATGGCCTATCAAAAAAAGAAATATCCTTAACCAAATAATCTTAATAGGATAATCAAGAAGAGATAATATACCACCTCAACCACTTGCTGTGTCGCCCCGAGGCAATCTCCTGTATAACCTCCAATTTTCTTTTTGAAGTAGCTGCTCAGCATCATTTTAACCAAGTAGAGAGGAATAGGAATAGTACACAAAAACCATTCGCCAGTGAGGAACACAATAAGTCCAGTTGGAATTAAGCCTAAAAGCAGGACTAGAAATACGTTTGCACTCGAATAAGCCTTAGCTACAGGTTTTGCTTTACTTTTCTCATCTTCTCGCACATACTTATGCGTGAAGATTACAGTAGCAGCCATCATTCTACTTAGGGTATGCCCATTTATTAGCATTAGTAGTAGCAGAATGCCATCATATTTACTCGGAAATTCTACTAAAAGAGATACTTTGATCAGGATGAGTAGGATAAGCCCAACAACCGCATAAGTTCCTACACGGCTGTCCTTCATGATGTTCAGTATCTGTTCCTTGGTCCAGCCTCCACCGAACCCATCACAAACATCGGCAAACCCATCTTCATGAAAAGCACCTGTAAACCAAACCGAAACGAGGATAAAGAGTAGTGAAGCAAATAGAGGACCAATCAACCAATTTCCCAGAAGAAAACCACCTCCTGCTAACAGGCCAATGATCCATCCGATGATTGGAAAATACCTAACTGATTTATTGATGTATTCAGCACTATGATTTACCCAGGAGGGACAAGGTATCCGGGTGTAAAACATCACTGCTGTGAAAAATATTTTTAGTTCTTCCCTCACACTTCTTTTTTATCGCTGACTCCTGCAGACTCAAAACTCGCCATCTCATTGAGCATGGCCACTGACATTTGGAGCAAAGGGTAACTAGCTGCACAGCCTGTACCTTCTCCTAATCGCATTTGAAGTTGTAGAAGAGGTTCTGCATCAAGGTAATCCAGCGCTTTCGTATGCCCTAACTCTTCAGATCGATGGGTAAACACTGAGTACTCCTGAATAGAAGGATTTATTTTGTGCGCAACCAAATAGGCGGCAGTTGATATAAATCCATCAACTAGAACAAGGCATTTCCGTGAAGCTGCTTCAAGCATTCCACCAACTATTTCCGCTATTTCAAACCCTCCGAAAGTAGCTAGAATTTCATCTACAGCTGTAGCAGAAGTTAACCCATGAAAGGCTTGTACTTCTTGCAAAGTGCGAAGCTTTTGATCGAGTAAATCTCCAGTTGCGCCAGTTCCTTTTCCTACACATTCTTGTAAGGGAAGGTCACATAGTGTACTCATGATCAGTGACGCTGAGGAGGTATTCCCAATACCCATTTCACCAAAGCCTATCACGTTTGTGCCTTTATTGATTTCATTGATCACCAGTTCTGCTCCTTTGTGCATGGCTTTATGGCATTGATCCATGCTCATAGCAGGTGCTGATCGGTAGTCTGTAGTTCCAACATCAACCTTTGCATTGACCAGTGGAAGCGATGAATCAAATTCATAATTTACTCCCGCATCAACTACGATAACTTCCATTCCGGCAACCTTAGAGAGTGCATTGATAGCAGCACCATTAGATAAAAAATTCATTACCATTTGGAAGGTTACTTCTTGAGGATAGGGGTTGACTAAACCTGACGTGGCTATCCCATGATCTCCTGCAAAAACCAAAACAACTGGTCTATTCAAGCTAGGAGTAAGCGTTTGTTGAATACGTGCGATTTGGAAAGCGAGCTGTTCCAATTTACCCAGGGAACCTGGAGGCTTTGTCTTTAAATTGATCTTGTCCCAGATTTGTTTATCCAGTGCCGTATCCGGAATTTCTATGTGTGCTTTGAATTTATTTATCATTAACTAACGCTAGTTATTTTAAATGGTAAGGAAGTCCTGACACAATGAATGTTGCTTTATCTGCCTTCTGAGCAATGAATTGATTGGTCCATCCTTGCAATTCGACAAACTTGCGGCCCAAGTGACTTTCAGCATGTACTCCCATTCCAATTTCATTAGAAATAATGATGATTGTACCATCTTGTTCTAATAGCTGTTTTAACTCCTTTTTTGCGCTTTCTAGACAAGCTTCAATATCTTGTTCCAAATCCATAAACCAGTTGGTCAGCCATAGCGTAACGCAATCCATCACTACCACACGTCCGGAGATATCCAGCTTTCCTATTTCTTTTTCTTCTTCCCAATTCTCCCACCGATCGTCACGTTCATCCTGATGTCTTTTTACACGGTTTTCAAAGTCTTCATCCCATTTCCGAGAAGTAGCTAGGTAGACAGGGTTGTCTGACAATTCCAAGGCAAGGTTCATTGCATAACTGGTTTTACCAGATCTTTCTCCGCCTGTGATGTAGTGAATCAAATGCTAGAATTTAAATTCGAAAAACCGTAATTTAAGTGCTCTAGAATGCACTTATTTTCTACTCACTTGAAAAATTTCTGGAAGAGTCAAATCTGTTTAGTTTCTGATTATTCCGATTTAGCAAAAGAAAGGATGAATTACATCCACCATATGAATAGTTGGTTTGCCAAGGTACAGGCAGATGAAAGACTTTATCCAGGTCACATCAGCCTCTACCTGGCATTATTCCAATTTTGGAATGCAAACCGATTCCGCAACCCTTTGTCAATAGCACGATCCGAAACAAATCTATTTGATGAAGTGACCTAACATTAACTAAAAAAGGCATTGAATAATGAGCGTTGAAAAAAATTATGTTTTGCATAATCGATGTACGAAAATCTGTTCGAGCATAGCGAGTTCATTTTCGTTTCCCTGCACGACAGAATTTTTTAGCTCAGGATTCAGAGCCTTGATCTCTTTGTACACTTTCTGTATCAAGACAGAAAGTGTAAGCCTGCCCGGCTTGAGGGCATAAAAGACAATT
>JBCCLV010000074.1:0-20277 GCA_039026695.1 Bacteroidota bacterium | reverse complement strand
TTTTCAAATAAAAACTATTAATCCTAGAGTGCCATGATCCACTAAAACAGCATCAGACTTTTCGATATCAAAACATCTTTTACAATATTTTCGAATTTTAATGTTATTAGTAGAAATTATCTAACCTAGCCTTAACACTTATACTATTCATTTATAAGATGCTATGATATCGAAAAGTCTGATGCTGTTTTAGTGGATCATGGCACTCTAGGATTAATAGTTTTTATTTGAAAAAGAATCCAATAAATCCAACCACCGGAAGATCAATTTCTACAGGTAATCTGCGTTTTGGCGAATGGTTAGCTAAGAAGAGCTTTGAGGAACAGCTTGAGTGGGGTTTGAGGATCATGCAATGGACCAAATAGTTAAAGTTCGAAACATTATGGAAAACCTTGTCTTACAAATGGAGAAAAAAGCATTAGAACTTCTTAATGTTCAATATGACGCTCGAAGATACAATAAGCTGCAAGATGAAATATATGAAATCTTTAGAAGATTGCGTGATCAAAAAGACTTAAACCTCTGATAATTAGTAAAGATCCCTTGGTGGCTTCTATAGCAATAAAGTTCTACTTCATTGAGGATGAGTCTGAGGCCATAAAGGCTCTAGATTTGCTTAATCAAAGAGCTGGATCTGGGGATCCAGCCTTAGATAATATGCTATTAGATCAGTGGAAGAGCGGAGAACTTAATGACTATCTATATGGCTAGTATGCCTGTTACACTATTTGAAAGAGAATCAAGTAAAACTCAATTTCGTGAACCTTTCATCAAAGAATAGAGCGATATTTCTTGATTTTATTCATCAAAAACTGCTTGAATATTCAAATTCATGCTCAGATGATGTCTTGAAATCATCTAGAACAATTAAGCCAATTGGCCGTGACGAGGAGGTAGCTCTACAGTGTATCCTGAAGAACAAAAAGGGGTTTAAATCTTACTTACAAAGACTAATGTGGCAGTGTAGTCATGGTATCATGTTTGACGTTCTGTGTGTGATTGATGGGGTTGATGATCCCGCTGATTCTGACTGGACAGATGTAATCTTAGTAGATAAGCCTGTAGGTTTTGCAGATGACCAAAATTTTTTACATGAGGAGTTATGAGTCTTATTGGACCCATCTTTTATTATTTCTAAGTAGCTTAAATTCACTGTCGCAAAACTTAGAGCAAGAGATAATTTTAAAATCATATTGTAATCAGAATTTGTCTGATACGCATGCAAAACAGTTACGGTCTGAAATACTGGCATTGGAAGGGTACTTGGTGGACAAAGGACTTTTAGCTGATAAATCTGGTCCGAGTTATCGAAAAGTATATAAAGCCATTGCAGAAGAAGGTGAATTGGTGTTTGATATCGATACCTCGTTCACATTTTTAGATACGCTAGATTTTAAGAGCTACGTGTCATGCTTTTATAGAGCACTTGAAATAAGTGAGTTAAATGAGCTTGATTCAAACCATTTACAAAAATTAGAACTAATATCTAAAAAAAATCGAGATGAGCTTGATGTAAAAGTTTTATCTGCAAGCATCATTAATAATGTGACTGAAGAGGATCTCGAATTGACTTATTTCAAGTTTGCATCTCTAATTTTATTTTACCGAACATCAACAAATTTTTCCCGAGAGGAGCTCTTGTTAACGGACACGAAGCATTTTAGTGATGCAATCAGTTTTATACGTGTTTCTTTAAATCAAAATGAGATTTATTTAGGAGAAACAGTGGTGAGTAAAGAGGTAGCGTACGACTCGATCTACAGATATCTTAGCGTAGATCATGAACATAGGGGAGTTGAACTAGCTGCTTTTAGAGGTACTTCGTATGAATTTTTTATAAAAAATCATAAAAAAATCAGAGAGGTTTATGTGAAATTAAAAAACAAAAATCCTGACGTAAAAGAGAGGATACAGATCATTCAACCGAATTGAGGCCAATGAGTAGTGAAAACATAAAAAAACTCGACCGATAATTTGTACCGAGCTACATACATAGTTGGGATAAGCGTTTATCTACTTTTTTGGTTGGGAGAAATCTATTTTAATTGGAGTAGCGTTCATAAGGTTATTTGTATCTTAATCTGTCTTTGCTTAGGGTTAATTATTCTTGTTTATTGATCGAAGACGTTTTTGCCTGATCAAATCAGTGAATCAAAAATTAATCTTGCATGTGGTTGCAATTATTGCCATCTCAGCTATCTATTTGGCTGTATAGTAATAGCGAATTCTTACGCAGGCGTGTTCACTAAGATTGGATACATCATAGTACAACGTTTTTGCACGTATTTTTCGAGTGGGCAGTTTTAACGAATCTCTTTGAATTCATAGATTTAATAGTCACCATTCCTTTCGACCTTAGTTTTATTGTATTCAGTGTCTCTCTTGAGAAGAGCAGGCTGATCATCGGTTTGCAAAGTATGTATATCCTTCCCCAACGAAGAAAATTTTATTAAACTTTAGGTCAAGACCAAATTCTTTAATGAAGATGATCTTGAACGCTGGCATTTGAGCTTTTTCACGAGTCAAATCCACTCGTAATTCTCATTTCCACTATTTGAGTTATTTTGCCTTTTGACATTCTCATTTTTTGCTTAAACACCAGTAACTCAATGCTACAAAGAAAATTTGATCAGGCAGTAAAGAAAGAATTCCCAACCGCCATGGATGCCAAGGATACGTCAATTCACTATCTGGGTAAAATGCAAATCGATCATCGACTTGATATCTCAAAGGTATTGATGGCTACTTCGGTATGCTCGGACGATATCAATGTGCCTTCTACCACTTTCTTTAATGTTTTATTCGGTCCCTTCGTGATGGGTGGTCTTGGGGGTATCCCCTTCGTTGGGCAGACAGGGATGACGGCTTATGCACATCACATTCCGGACGAAGGAAGTGCGTTTATTTTCTACGGTCCACATATTGGTATCACCATAGATGGAGAATTAGGTAAGATGTACCGACCTAGAATGGAAGAAAAAGGTAATTCCTGTGGAGCTTTGATGCTAGCGCTGAGTCGTCTTCAGGATACCAACTACCAGCCTGTCATTACTGAAGAGGATTATCAGCAGATGAAATTGGAAGAGAGTTTACTTCCTTACCGCGAGGAGATCCTGAGTAGTGACAATCAGGCAAAAGCCATTACGGAGATGACGTACAAGATTATTGACAAAAAAATTCATGATTATTTGGCTTCCTGTAAGGGAGAATTTCACGCGGAAAAGGTGACTTTATTGGGCGGAATCATCATCAATACCGACTATGGCCTTGATGACTATTTCGATGCCCGAAACTTCGAAGTGATCAATTTGAAAGAGCTTTGATACACTTTTTCGCTAAGGAAAAATTTGGCTTTTTTGTTCGAGATTTTGGTCAGCCGTTACTGCCCACTTTCGCGCGAAGCAGACAAGACTTAGGATCATTTTGAAAGAATGCCTTTTTAGATTCTATTACAAACCTGAATAGCGGTGCTTTAATTTTAACTTCTTTGTTAAAGGCCTTTATCAACTTCTATGAGCATTAAAAAATTTCTTATTGGTTTCTTCCTTGGATCATTGCTGGGAGTAGTTTTCATATTTCTCTATTATGTAATTATGATCAGATGAAAAGCAAAGAAAAATTGTTTGGACTGATTGTAGGTTTCGGGCTTACTTCAGGTTTCCTTTCTTTAAAAGTCAATGAGTTTTTTACCGCCCCACAGATCGATGTTTTTAATGTTCCTACTGTCAATCTGGATAGTGCAGATTTTAAAATATCAGGCATCAAGGGTAAAAATCTGATCGTCAATATCTGGGCTACATGGTGTGCTCCCTGTGTAAAGGAGATGCCTTATCTAGTTTCTTTAGACCAGCATCTTGATCAGGATCGTTGGTCAATTGTACTCATATCAGATGAAGAATTGAATAAGATTAGGGACTTTAGAGAAAAGCACCAGCTCAATCTACAGATGCTTAAAGCGCTAGCGCCTCTAAAGGATTTTGGGATTAAAGGGTACCCTACTACCTATGTAATCAATCAAGATGGAGAGGTTCTTTTCCGCAGGAATGGAGACTTGAAGCTATTCAAGCAAGAATTTGAAAATTCACTCCAGGAGCTAGGTGCTACCATGGCTTCTTTAAAATAAGTCTTAGACTCTCTACTTGAAGCGTGCATGAAAAAACCTGAAAAATGCCAGTTGGGCCTTATTGAACGCCTTTCTTCACATTGGGATTTGGTCTCAAATTCAAACTATTGTCGATTAAATTGAACTTGTAATCATGAGAGTGTTGCTTCCACTCATTCTGTTTCTATCTCAGATCTCGGTCAGTTCGCAAACGATATTGGAGTGGTCTCCTGATTACAAAATCAGTTTGGAGGACTTTCAATCTCCACAAACCGAGATCAATAGCAAACTGACTTCCTATTCTGTATTTTCAGGAGCAGATATGGAGTTTAGTTTTCGAATGACTACTGTTGAGTTCATGTTTACCAAAAACTTTAATTCGAAGGTAATTGCAACTTTTAATAAAAAGGCGGCAGTCATTACCGCCCCGGATACCACTACCGCAATATCTTTGGTCAATTTAGGTCAGTACAGTTTTGATCTAGCCGAGCTTTACTCAAGAAAGTTTCGTAGGAAAATGCACGACCAAAAAGGGGTTTTCTCTAATGTCAGCTTCTTCCAACCGATGCATCACCATCTACAGGAAGAAATGAATGCTGAGTTTGCCCTAGTCCTGAAAGCTACTGACTTAGGACTAAAAAAGGACCTACTGCTGGAAGCACGCCAAAAAGTGCTCTTGGAAATAGAAGAGCTCTCTGACTTTTGTAAGGAATGCAAACCTCCTAAGCACAACAGACAGAAAAATCCTTAAGGAATCGGCACATACCGCCAAGACAATTGCACCTGCTAAATACCAAGGATTGAAAGCTTGTATCCCTAAGCTCATCAAAAGGATTTAACTTAAACCTAAAAAATAGAAAAGATCGATTATGAAGCTAGGTGCGTTTTCAATTAGTCTCAATGTAAAGGACCTCAAGACCTCAAAAGCATTTTACGAAAAGCTTGGATTTACCGAATTTGGTGGGAGTCTGGACCAGAATTTTTTGATCATGAAAAATGAAAAGGCACTGATAGGTCTTTTTCAGGGCATGTTTCAGGGAAACATATTGACTTTCAACCCTGGCTGGGACGAAAATGCAGCTAACCTGGACGACTTTGAGGATGTGAGGGAAATCCAAAAGCAGCTTAAAAGTGATGGTGTGGCACTTATTGCTGAAGCTGATGAGTCTACAGAGGGCCCAGCTAATATCATGTTACAAGATCCAGATGGCAATGTGATTTTGGTTGACCAACACCGTTAAAAGATCACTGAAATGAAGAAGTTCTTCACTGTTTTCATCATCCTGCTTATCCTGCTGGGAGCAGCTTATTGGGGAGCTCGGGTGTACTTACCCAAAATATTGGCAAGGACGATTACTTCCGAAGCAGAATCCAAAATAATCCCGCCCAGGATTCAGGATAAGATGGATGTAATAAAAACAGAAGTTTCTGATCGAATGGAAGAACTGCCTACTGTCCTGAAAACATCTGAGTTAGATTACGATGACCTTGCAGACCTTATTAAAAAAGTGGAGACTGATCAGATCGTTGATGCCTACGAGGCGCTAAAATCCCAGGCTTGGGAGTCCACTGACGATGCCTTTGATATTGGCTTACAAAGTATTGAGGTAGAAGGTTACAATCTTGAGCAATTTCGATCTTTTTTTAATGAGCACACCACTAAGGATCAAATCAGAGAGTGGATGGAAATGCTTGAAGAAAATGAAGACTTAATGGAGCTATATATACCCATAGCAAAAGAGACCGCCAGAGAGCTTTTGAAAAAAAATAGGGAAGCCATCTTGGAAAAAATGGAGTAGTCAAACAATCAGTACTCTAAGATTCTTGAAAAACTTAGGGTATTGGATGCGAGCGCCTGAAAGGCGCTCGCATCCAATATCTAGTCACACAGAAAATTCTAAAACTGAATTCTGTAAAGTACGTCGGGGAAGAATCCGATTTGCTCAACTACATTCTCCTCCTGGGTCACCTCATTGTATCTCCTGGTAAATTGATTGGAACGATTGGTTACATTTTGTAAATCCAGGAAGAATTGGTGAGATACTTTCTTCCGCTTGCTATTGATCCTAAAACCAAACTTGACATCAAGTCTCAGATATGGATCTAGTCGTTCTGAAAAGGCAAGCGTTTCTATTTCCACTTGACTATTATTATTTTGTCTTGAAGCCTGTACGTCTATCGGAGTGTAAGGTCTCCCGCCTGAGGTCGAAAAGCGTGTGTCAAAAGTGAGTGCTACATCTCTTCGATCATTGTCAGTTACTTTCCACTCTCTTCCCATCAGTGCATTTATCACGTAGTTGTTGTTGAAGGCGGTGCTACGCTCGATACCATCGCCACCTTCGTATCGGCTTTCAAAAAGTGAGGTTGTGATCAATCCGTAGTAATTATTACTGAAGAACTTCTCCAGTGTAAGCTCAATACCGTAATTGAACCCTGTACCTTCATTCACCAAACTGCTTCTTTCATCAAACACAAAATCACCACCTTCATTTAGTACTGAATAGGAGCTCCCTGGATCATTTTCAATCGGAATGTCAAAAAGCGACTGATAGTAAGTTTCCGCTTTGATCCTCCAGTCTTGTCCTAATTTCCGATCGTATCCAAGCACAAAATGATGGCTCCTCAGAAATGTGAGATCCAGATTGGTTTTTTCAAATTCCCCAAGCTCACCTACCTGCTCATTGAGAAAGAGGATGGGAAAAGGCACCATTTGTGAGTGAAGACCATAAGCGATATTGAGTCGTTGATTAGGTTTGAATTGCCAGCTTGCAGCAAATCTGGGCTCTAAAACAAAGTTCTCATTGATATTCAAGTACTGGCCGTGCAGTCCTCCGGTAACACTTAAGTCATCTGTAAACTTGTATTCACCCTGGGCGTAAGGCTGCCACAAGGATAGTCCGTCATCTGCGTCTCTCACCTGGAAGAATTCATCCGGGATTCCATCGTTGTTGTCATCAGGGGTTTGCCCTTCCGGTCGGTTGTTACGATCCCTGATGTCCGACTTCAGATTGAAAAACTCTACCAGTACGCCTGTTCGTAGACTGGCTCTGGCGTTGAATTTTGTGTTGAATTGTGTTGATGCATTGATTCGATCTTCGATACTCTCTACCTCGGTGGCACGATAAGTGGCAGTGATTTCCATTTCCTGGTTGCGCAAGAAATTGTCCTGCAGAAATTCATTTTGATTTGTAAAATATCCCAAGGTATTTTTGATGTAGGTCTTTTTTCCCAATCGAAGGATTTGATTTAGCCCTAAAAGACCGAGTCTACTATCCACGTAGGCATCTTGATTGGGATTGGCAAACAGGTCATTTTCGTCAATCTCCGCACCCAGGAAGTTAATAGAACTGTTTCCACCCATGCCGAAAAGCTCTATACCCCCCAGTGCTGTATTGCCCAGATCTAGCTTAAAAGCCAGATCCTGATACCGAGGAATGCCAGAAGTACCCGGAGCAGCTGCCGCAGCAATTCCATATCGGTAGGAGACCAAAAAGGAAGAATTTTTGCTCTTTGAGATCGGACCTTCCGCCATGAACTCAAGTCCGCTGAATGCAGCTAGCTGTCCTGTGAACTCATATTCATCTTTGTTTCCGTCTCGAAAATTGATGTCAAAGACTGCACCATTGGTATTTCCATATTCAGCGGGAAATGCACCTGTGATGAAATCAGAAGTCCGTAGCATGTTGGTATTTAGTGCGCTCACCGGACCGCCAGTCGTGCCTAGTGTGGAAAAATGGTTCACATTACTCACCGGAATCCCGTTGATCCTCCAGAGTAGTGCAGTAGGGGAGTTTCCGCGCACGACAATATCATTTCTGGAATCGTCAGGGGTGCTTACGCCGGCAAAGCTGGAAGCAAGGCGAGCTACATCATTTCTGCCACCTGAGTAGCGATTTACCTCTTCTATACTGAACGTTCGTGCGCTCACTTTCGCTAGATCGTTGATCGGAAGGTCTTTGTCCGCATCTGCGGTGATGACTACCTCCTGAAGTTTTTCTACCGATTCTTCCAGCAAAATTCTAAGAAAGACTTCCTTCCCTGAGGTTACCAGCACGTTAGGCAGGGTGATGGTTTTATAGCCTATGTACGTCACCGTAAATGATTGCCGACCAGTTGGGACATCCTCAATCCTAAATTCACCATTTACATTGGCAATATCTCCTTGTATTGGGTCCGAACCGACCAGCTGTATTGTAGCACCTATCAATTCGTATTCAGCCTGTGCGTCCAGGATCACACCTTTTACGGTTTGCGTTTGTGCACAAGCACTTTGTATAGCGGCTAAGGCTATAAAGAAGCTCAAAAAAATCGTAATGGGTCTTTTCATAAGTATAGACATTGAATTAAGCCTCGAAGGAACTAGTCCAATTCTTTATTTAAAACTAAAGCTGTACCGAGCCAGGTAAATTATGACCCAGACCGGCAGAAAAACCTTCTAAAACTCGGAAAATCGGTAGTAAGCCGGAAACACCGGCTCAACACCTAAAAAGCCAGCTTCACCCTGGCATTAGCAAAGCTCACTTCAAAATGCTTTACAGAACCCTCCTTTTCAGCATATATTCGTGAGAGTGAAAGTGAAGAGAATAAAGGCAAAAGAGATTTATGTAAGGTGGATGGGTATACCGCTTGTAGCTGTTCTCGCGATGGGTGCAGACCCAGAGGATCATCTTGCTGAGAAGAGTCTATTATTTCAGTATTTCGTAGCGCTTCTTTTTACAGCCACCTATTGGAATGGCGCTTGTTTTGTCATTTTTCGATTTAGAAAACTTTATCCAGAGATCAGCAAGACCAGCAAACGGTTACTCCTGTCTTCGTTGGGTATTATTTTATGGCTCACAGTAGGCGGCATACCAATCAAACTGCTTTGTGGACTTTCTACCGTTGCGGAGTTACTTTCCTATCAGCAGCATGCCCAATTTCTCCCGTTCAATTTTGTTGCCGCCCTCGTTATCACCCTTTCTTATGAGGCGTTTTATTTTTTTGCGCAATGGAAAGAGCAGTTTCGGCTCAATGAGCAGCTAAAAAATCAACAGATAAAAACACAGTATGAGGTTTTACAAAATCAAATGAGTCCTCATTTTTTGTTCAATAGCTTAAATACCCTGGCCAGCATAATTCCCGAGGATGGGGATGCTGCAGTTACTTTTACAGAAAAGCTCTCTGAAGTGTACCGCTATATTTTGCAAAACAAAGAGCGAGAATTGGTACGTTTGGAAGAGGAGCTGGAGTTTGTAAAGAGCTATCTATTTCTTCTGAGAATACGCTACCCCGATAACCTACGCATTGACTACCGCATACACGAGGACTCTTATAGACTCAACATACCACCTCTTACTTTGCAGATGCTGGTAGAGAATGCAATAAAGCATAATGTTGTATCTAGGGCTAAGCCGCTGCATCTTGAGATTTATGTGGAGAATAATAAGTCTATCGTGGTGAAAAACAATATGCAGAAGAAGGAAGTTGCCGAAAAGTCCACCCAAACTGGTCTAGAGAATATTCGCAGACGCTACCAGTTGCTGGGTAGACAAAACGTGGATATTATTTCAAGTGCAGCCAACTTTATGGTGGCGGTTCCACTAATTGACCTTATGGATGAGCACGACCTATCCGTAGCTTAGGTCTTAAGGGCACACTGTTTGACAGATCACAGTAGAATGAAGGTATTGATCATAGAAGATGAAGCTCCCGCCTTTCGGAGGTTGGAAAAACTGCTGCGAGAAATATTGCCATCCATTGAAATTTTGGAGGTCTTTGATACCGTGGAGGATACAGTAGGGTACCTAAAGCATCATGATGCGCCCGAGCTGATTTTTATGGACATACAGATCAGCGACGGTATCAGTTTCCAAGTTTTTGAGCAGGTTGAGGTACTCACGCCAGTCATTTTCACTACAGCCTTCGACGAGTACATGTTAAAGGCATTCAAAGTAAACAGCATTGATTATCTCCTCAAGCCAATAAAAAAGGATGAGCTCAGTGCTGCTCTTGAAAAGTATCAAAATTTACGACATCCCGAAAGAGGTATTATACCGTCTGTATTGAACGAGGTAATTTCCAGTATCAAGCTTGGCAAGCCTGCGTTCAAGTCCAGATTCTTGGTGAAGCAAGGAGACAAAATGCTCTCCATCAAGACGCAGGATATTGTTTGTTTTCAAAGTAAAAATGGAGTGGTATTTATTCACACCAGGGGCCAAAAATCCTATTTATCTGACTTTACGCTGGATGAGCTGAAAACTTCTTTAGATCCGGCAATTTTTTTTCGTGCTAACCGTCAGTTCATCTTGAATATCGAATTTGTGGCAACAGTGAATAAGTACTTCAAGGGGAAACTACAGATCGAATTGGGTGACTTTACCGGTGTGTCAATAGTGGTAAGTGTTGAAAAGGCCGCTTCATTTAAGAGGTGGATGGATCAATAGACTACTTCTTTTTCTTCCTCTTTTGACCAGTAAGGAATCTGAAAGCGTCCACCATCTTATAAGTCCCGAAAATCCCTGTGGCACCTCCCACCATAAGTAAACCTTGACCAAGTTCGTCATTTTGCCTTCCGAGCATAAGTCCTCCTGCAATTGTGGTAGTATAGCCTAGCGTGGCGATAAGAATGCCGCTTCGGAATTTTTTCTGAGAGGTTTCAAGGTTGAGTTCCACTTCGCTGATCCTGCTATCCAAGTTTATGATGGCTTTTCGGAGTGAATCATAGGACTGCTGCTCTTGTGCATTGACCACAAAACTTACAGATATTGAGAATACTAAAATTGCTATCTGACGAACCATTTTTTAAACTGGGTTACTTTTTCCCGGCTCACAATAATATCAAAAGTATTCCTTATGGTAAGCTCTAAACTCAACCTTTGGCCCACATAGGGCTTCATCGCCCGAATAACTTCAGCGTTTATAATCTGCTTTCTATTAATGCGAAAAAACTGTGATGAATCGATGTGCTCTTGCTCCAATTCCTCCAATGTAAAATCTGTGATGTAAGATTTCCCATCATTTTTATCCAAGACATGTACCACCTTATTTTCAATGTAAAACAAGGCGATATCTGAGTTCTTTTTAGGAATCAACCTCATGCCTGATTTCACTAAAAATCTCTTTGTGGAAGGTTCCTGAGGGCTGATCAAGATTTTCTTGAGGTCGTCTAGTTTTATCTGGGAGGCTTTTTGCTGCTGAATGTTCTCATACTTCTTCACAGCTTTTATTACATCCTCCTCTTTGATTGGCTTTAGTAAATACTGTATGCTATTCACCTGGAAGGCATCGATAGAGTATTGGTCGTAAGCGGTAGTAAAAATGATGGGGGTTTTTACTTCAATCTGCTCGAAAATTTCAAAGCTGGAGCCATCAGCAAGATGGATATCGCAAAAGATAAAATCGAGCTCATCTTCCCGCTCTTCCAGGAATTTTACCGCGGACTTTACCGTATCCAATGAGTCCACTACCTCAATCGTGGCAAAGTTCTTCTCGATTATTCTCTGCAAACGTTCAGCTGCCAGAGGTTCGTCTTCCAGAATCAGTGTTTTCACAGTCAGTTGATCAGAGATAGTTTCACTACAAACTCTTCATCAGACTCATCTATCATAGGTGGTTCGGAACCTAATAGCTGGTATCTCTTTTTGATATTGGCTAAGCCAACCTGCTCAGAAGCTTCCTTCTTTTGTTTTGGGTTCCGGTTATTTTTCACCAATAAGCTTCCGTTGGATCTCTCCAGTAAGATATTTAGGGGTTTTTCTTTCGATACCTCGTTGTGTTTAATGGCATTTTCAATCAGCAGTTGAAGCGTGGAAGGTGGGATTTCATTTTGATCATCCCCAATCTTTTGCTCGAATCGCAAATTCTGGCCAAATCTTATTCTCAGTAGGAAAATATAGGATGCAATGAAATCAAGTTCTTCGCGTAGGGGTACCGTTTTTAAATCCTGTGTGCGGAGGAGGTATCTGTAAACTTTTGATAATTGTTCAAGAAAGTTGACAGCCAGTTTTGGGTCAGATTCAATAATTGAACTGAGCACATTAAAACTATTGAAAAGAAAATGTGGATTTATTTGCTTTCTAAGCGCCTCAAATTGAGCCTCTGTGGTCTCTTTTTTCAATGTCTCCGCTTCTATTCGGGCGGTACTGAGCGCCTTGTTGTAAACAATGATTGCATTAATACAGTGTAGGAAAAGATTGATACGGAAACCAAACCCAAGCAGTTGATTGAAACCATTGAATAGGTCGGGTGATTCCAGGACCAGGTTGATGCTCACATTTACGATGGGTGTAAGAACGCTGACAAGCAACAAGCTAATGAAGAAGTGCTTGAGTAGCTTATGAGAAATCTTTTTGTGGTGAAACCGGTCAGTTAAAATTCCAATGAACCTATTTCCTTCCCATACAGCAAGCACAATCAATAGAATGATTGCGTAGAGAAAAACATTTGGTATCTGCTGCGTCAAGACCGCATCTCCCTGGGTAAACTTGATATTCAGAAATGAATATGAACCAAGGAGAAAAACAAATACATAACGCGTCTTAATGCCAAACATGCTTATTGATAATTTAAGAAAACCCGACATCAAGTTGATGCCGGGTTTTTGTTCTTATTGGTCTATATAAAATTAAGGCAAGATCACCTGATCAATGGTATGGATCACACCATTCGTACCCAGGATGTCGGTGCCAACAATAGCAGCGTCATCTAGATTGAGATCTAATACCATATCAGACGGGGTAATGGTTAAAGTCGAATTCAAAGTGAATTGTCCGCCCGCCAGAGGATCCAACGTTGCTGTAGTACTTCCATCTAGCACGTTAGGAATATCCGTAGAAAATACCCTAAGACCTAGCACATGGTATTGCAATACAGTACTTATGGTTTCAAGGGTCGTTGCAGTGGTAAGGTCATTTATATCACTCACGTTATCACCGTTCGGGTCATTCAAAGCATCATATAGTCTTTGGAATGCAGCATCAGTAGGTGCGAAGATCGTAAACGGACCGTTTCCTTTTAAAATGGTAATTAAATCGGTCTGCGTGTTGTCAGATACCGCCGTAAGGGCCGCTACTAGTTGGGTAAATTCTGCCCCCGGATCTGCTGTGGATGCTGCAATAGCAATTTCTACCACATCACTAGAAGCAGGTTCCAAAGTTCTATTAATTACATGCACCACACCATTGTCTTGATCAATATCAGTGGCAGTTACTTGAGTTCTACCGTTAATGAAAACGCCGTTAGTATTCTTGCTTAAATAGAAATCTCCATTCAAGGTTGGTACAGCGGTTCCTGTGGCAGGTAGATCGGCTTCTTTCACCTCTGAATCAAGCACATGATATTGTAATATAGGTGTCAATGCGTCAGCAGTTAGATTTTCCGCTGAAGTAATGCCAATCTCACCGAAGGCAGCATCCGTAGGAGCGAACACGGTGAATTCCGCAGCTCCGTCTATCAATGTAGTGAGCAAGCCAGCTTTAACTACCGCACTTGTCAAAATCTCAAAATCTACGTTAAAGTAGGCAGGCTCAACTACAGTGTTTACTATACTGGTTTCCAAATCTGGAACCAAGACTCCATCAATTACGTGTACTACGCCGTTTGAGGCAGGGACGTCTGCTAAGATCACCGTGGCATTATCAACAGTCACGGATGTTCCCACACCAACATTGATTACATCATTTGCATCGGCCAGGATTGGATCTACTGTCTGTCCATCCATCAGAGCACTTGAAAATACAGCCGCTCCAGAAACCACGTGATATTCTAAAAGTCTTCTGATCACAGGCTCTGGTACATCATCCAGGCTTGTTTGACCTGTTGCAGAAAGTAGGGCTGCGAAAGCTGCGTTGTTTGGCGCGAATACTGTGTAATCTTCTGCATCTGAAGATAGCGCGCTCACCAAATCAGGGAATTTTGTTAAAGCTGCCACAAGAGAGCTTAGTGTAGGTTCTGCTTGCGCAATTTGTACTATGCTTAACGTAGGCTCGGGGATGGTTACGGTATCATCATCACCACAACTTACCAGCCCGGTAAGCATTAGCATTCCTGCAAAAGCAAGCATGAGCCTACTCAAGCGGTTTGATCTAAAGTTTAAATTTTCTGTTTTCATGGTTTTTCTTGTTTTGGATTTTGTGGATGAACCTGAGAAAGCTTGAAAGTTTCGGTTTCTGTGCTGTTGCGCAGCTATTTTTCCCGCTGAACTGAGTAAATTTTGGACTGAGTCGTGTAAGTACGAAATCTGATATGAAGAAATATCCCATTCAAATCACTGAAAACAGGAAGGTAAAGCGGATTACCGTGTGGCAATCGGTCGCAGACTTTCTGGATGCTTTTAATGTAGAGCGGGGCTTGATCTATACGATCAAGTTACTTTTCACAAGACCTGGTCGACTCATTAGATTTTATCTTGAAGAAGGAAGATACAGGGTGGTGAATGCTTTTCGACTTCTTATTATTACTACTGCTGTCAGCTTGTTGCTGTTGAATTACAGCAATTCTTTTGAAGCCCTGTATGAGGTACAAGGCAGTAGCGATGCAGAAGCTCAAAAAGTGTCTGATCTGCTTGGGAAGATTTTTAGGGATTGGTACAATTTGATTATCTGGCTATCCATTCCTTTCTACGCGCTGTTTAGTTTTTTGCTTTTTAGGAAGTATGAAAAGCTGAATTACGCTGAACATGTGGTCACCCAGAGCTTCTACATTTCTATTTCTAATATCATTATCATCTGTCTCTTCCCACTAAGTTTTTTGATTAAGACAGAGATTTTCTTTTTGATTTCCCTTTGCGTGGGCACTTTCTACTATGGATTTATCTTTTACACGATGTACCAGGCTCGGGGATTTTGGTTTTTCATGCGAATCGTTTTCTCGTTTTTTCTTGGAAATATCTCTTACGCCCTGGCATTTGCAGGCATAATTATCCCAATTGTTGATAACTTGACCAAGTAGCCCTTGCTGTCTAGTTGAGTAGTAGACGGAAATGGATAAGATGTTGATGAGTAGGCTACAATTCCCGATATATTCTCGTAGTATCATCAATCAAAAAGCGTTTTGACCTGTTTAAATATCATGTGGATTCTAAATTTCCTCATGATCATGAATAGCAATTTTCAAATGCAAAATCCTTTAAACGAACACCTCTGGAAAGAGAGGGTACTAATAATTACCGCCTCGTCCCCTACCAATGTTGGTTATAGGAAGCAAAATCAGGCCCTGGAGAAAGGTAAAAAGGGTATCAAGGAGCGGGAACTTGTGGTTTATCGCCTTTACGCAGATCATTGGTACGATCCAGATCAGCAGCCACTTACCGAAAATCAAGCCAACGAGATTCATGATGCTTATGATATTGACCGAGGTACTTTTTCGGTGGTGCTAATTGGTAAAGACGGTACTGTGAAAATGCGAAAGCAAGATGTAGTTTCCACCCGTGATATTTTTCAATTGATCGATGGTATGCCCATGCGTAGGCAAGAGATGCGCTTGGAGAATATGGACGAGCAGTGATTTCTACTGACATGTGGTGCTGTTGCACATCTTAGGGTAGCCACCTAAGATATTATCCAAGAAAAAATTTGGTAACATTTAAAAAATCGTTAAACAAAAGAAAAAGCGGTCAGTTAGTTAGGCTATTCACAAAACATTAAAGCAACATGAATACAACATTTTTAGCCGACCTGGTTGCTATTCCTAAGGATGATCCAGTCGCATTCACATTTTTTACTGGCTATATGGCCATGTTTGCCGCTTCTGTCTTCTTCTTCTTCGAGAGAAGTAGGGTAGAGGGAAAGTGGAAAACTTCATTACTCGTATCTGGGCTTATCACCGGAATTGCAGCAGTTCATTATTATTACATGAGGGACTACTATGCAGCAACCGGAGAAAACCCTACTGCACTCCGATACATTGACTGGACACTCACCGTTCCTCTAATGTGCGTTGAATTTTATTTACTTACTAAACCAGCTGGAGCTAAAGTCAGCTTGATGTGGAAAATGATTATTGCCGGTGCTTGGATGCTAGTTGCAGGTTACATCGGTGAGGCATTTACTGACGGGTCAACAAGTCATTCTGTATTCTGGGGTGTAGTATCTACTCTTGGTTACATTTACATACTATATGCCGCATGGTTCGGTGAAGTGAAAAAGCTCGGGGACGCTTCTGGTAACCCAACTGTAATTCGCGGAATTAGAATATTGGCATGGTTTGTATTAGTGGGATGGGCAGTTTATCCTATTGGGTACATGTGTATGCCTGGCGGATGGTTAAACACTGGACTAGGTTGGAGCAGCTCAAACGTAGATCTATTCTACAACATAGCTGATGCAATCAACAAAATTGGATTTGGTCTAGTAGTTTACACTGTGGCTATCAATGACAAGAAAGACACTGCTACCGCAGCTGCTTAATTCTTGATCAAAAAATAAAGATGAAGAGCCCTTCGGGGCTCTTTTTGTATGTATCTATTCCAACTCATAGCACTTCTACTCATCATTTTAATCGGGAGAGCTTTCGACATTTCCTCGGAATCTGATCTTGGGGTAATTTGCTTGGTAGTTGTGGCTTTGGTAGGTATTCCGCATGGTGCCTTGGACCACAAGATTCACCTCTTGTCCAATAAAAATGCTTCATTCAAGAGGTTTATGATAAAGTACCTCGCAATAGCAGCAGTTTATGTGCTGTGGTGGGTGCTTCACAGTCCGTCGGCTCTGTGGTTTTTTATCATCCTGTCTGCCTACCATTTTGGTCAGGAGACCATGGAAAGCTACGAACTCCCTTCAAGTTTGATTACCAGAGTTTTGTTAGGCTCGGCACTTCTGGTTGGGTCGCTATCGTTTCATTACGACGAAACTTACGATTTTGTATCAAGTATTGGAGATGGATACTTAATGAAATTTCCTCTATACCAAGCACAATTGTTTGGTATTTCACTCGGAATTATTGCAGTCCTTTATCTTCTTATCCGTGCCTTTGGTAAGAAGTCAGGCGCCAACCGAATGAAGTACTTAAAACTCATTTCATTCCTGTTGCTGTATGCAGCGGTCAATAGCTATTATGGGCTTTTGGTATCTTTCTCTGTGTACTTTGTGCTCTTTCATTCTTTAAACGCTTTTCGCCATCAATATGAATGGCTGAAAATGAAATACCATAAATACAATTTTGCGCTCTTTTTGAAGGATCTATCCGGCTTTAGTTTACTGGCTGTTGTTGGCATTGCAATCATCCTGGTTGCGTTAGATCTGGATAATACGCAGCAGATTATTACCTACTTCTTTATACTGGTGTCCATTATCACGCTACCTCATGCCATTGAATTTGACCAGTTTTACAAACTGAGGGATGCAAGCAGTAAATCGTGAAAATCTCTACAACCTATTATCTTAGAAGTTTAAGAAGCTCTGAAAGCATTTCGTTTAAATCAGTGCCTTGGTACTCTTCTAAAGCACTTTTCATATAGATTGGAATTTTTTCTCCGGTTTTGATTTTACTTTCTAGGTCTACTAGCAGCGCTGCAAATTCAAATATGCGATCATTAGGTTGTTCCTGATCCGATACAGTTGCTGTTTTGTCACACTGATTGTATTCGGCAATGATCTTATCCAAATCTGGTTTTGAAAGCGCTTTCTCCTCTATTTTGCTCGCTAGAGCTGGACATGAAGCGAGAAAGGATGCGATCACTTTTTTGAATCCTATGGTTGGAACATAGGAGGATTCTCCATCTTCTCGGATCAAGACCTCCTCCGAAAATTGGTTATTTTCTCCTTTTACCAGGTAAAGTGAAAGCGGTCCTTTTATGACTTGCTTTCCAAACACCCTCTTCCCTTTATGAGCAATTGGATCAAAAGCTTCTTCTGGACGTGAGATGGTCAATATTTCATAAGATTTATAGCGTTCCTTACCCTCTTCATTCTTTACGAGCGCTTCATCAAAGTAAGTATTTTGATAGAGCGTAATACTTCCAAAAATAGTGTCTCCTTTAAGTGTGATTAAATAGTCTTCTTGAGCCCATGTAATAGTGACCAAAAAGAATGAGGCCGAAAAAAATAGGATTTTCATCTTAAATTATTTTGAGAGTGATTTCTACAGGGCGAAACAGTATTTCAACAAAGGATGCCAATTTATGGCGAAAATCGAAAACGAGGGATGTCTTAAAAGGTGCTTTCATAAAATTAGATTGCTATTGATTGGCCTCTATAAATAGCCTCCCTTCCGCAATAAAATACTATTTAGATAACAACTGACTAACTATTTTCCCCAGGTAGTGACAAAATAAGCAGACGCCAAATTTCTTTTAGCCAATCCAAGTGCTCTGGTTTCATAAGACATGAGCGCAAGCAGATAAGGACATCAGAATTGATGTTGAAATCATCCTCGGATAGTTGTGAAGTTGGGTATTTGTACTGTGAAAGGTAAAGTTGATTGCTCTCGGCTTTAGCAAAGAAAGCAAGCGCCCTTTTGCTCATTTCAGTTGTATTTGTACCGTTTAGGGTCCATACAACAATATCAGTTTCTGGCTTTATAATTGGCCTAAAGGACGGATGTTCATCAAGCTTTTGATATAGTTGCTGGGCTGCACGAAGTGATTTAGACAAATGCGCAGCAAAATCTCCATTTCTCTTTGGTGGAAGTAGCTGATGTGTAGCCCAAAGTGCAACAGCGGAGGCTCCCGCGCGGGAGCACTCCAGACTGATTTCTCCTAGGTGTAAATCATCAGAAGTGAAATACGTATAAGGTGAGTCGTGAATGTAGAATTTGGCTACTTCAGGATCCTTGAAAAGGATACACCCACAACCATAAGGTTGAAGGCCATGCTTGTGTGGATCTATTACAATGCTATCCACTTGCTCTAGGCAATCATACTTCTTGCGTGTGGATGGCGCCAACTCGTCACATAAGGCAAAGTATCCTCCGTAGGCGGCATCTGCATGAATCCGAAATCCATACTCTTTCTGAAGAACCAATAGCTCATCTAGGGGGTCTACTGTTCCCAGCCCTGTGGTGCCTACCGTGCAAATTACAGTGCCTATACCACCTTCTTTCAGCTGAGCTTCTAGCAGGGTCAAGTTCATTTTCCCGTTGCTATCTGATGCAACTGATGTATAATCCAATTTTAAAACTTCAGAGATTCGCTGGTGGGTGTAATGTGCCTGAGTAGACCCTACGATTTTTTTTCCCGGATGCAGCTTTCCTGCAATCCATAAGGCCTCCAGGTTTCCAAGTGTACCTCCGCCGGTTAAGTGTCCCAAATGCTCTTCCCATCCTATCATGGTGGCCAGATCCTGGACCACCTCTTTCTCCATTTTAGAACTTGCCTTACCACCATCAAGTGCATGATTATTGGGATTGATCCAAAGTGCTAGCATGTAAGCTGCTTTGGCCACCGGATGCGGGGGCTTTAGCATTTGCCCGGCAAAAAGAGGATGAAAGTATGGATAATTGTCCTGCATCCGATCTGCCACACTTTCTAGGATCTTTTCCATCTCTGGTAGGTCCGATTGATGCTGCTTAGGTAGACTAAATCCTTTTTCAAGCCTTTCGAGGGCGCTTGATAGTAGCTCCAGTGACGTTCTTTCTAGCATTTTAGCGAGAGTTTTCTCATTTTTCGGGCTTCGCTGCTTTTAAGATTTTCCATGGTGCGCGACTACCAGCCTTATTTCTCCGAAGCTGTAGTTTTTTGGTAGCTTGGACTTGACTTCACCAAGGCCTACTGCATCTGATTTTAGTACTTCCATGATCTTCTTGACTTTTTGTTCTTCTACTAGCTCAGTAATCGGAATACTTCCATTTGCAACATATTTTGTAAGATGACTCTCTATAGTACCTTGGACCAAGCCTCTTTCTTTAGCGATAGCGCCAATGGACTTTCCGGACCTAAACATCTCAAAACTGACTTCTGCTGTGGGCGTCTTGGGTTTTTCCTTTTCAGCAAGTCTTTCTCGAACAAGTGCCGTCGATTTTGCATTTCGGGAGATGTCTTTGGAAAAGACATCTCCCGATTGCATCGCGTCAAGCATAAATCGCATGCGTTCTATTTCCCTGATTTTTTTAATGAAGGCATCTTCCAGTTCTAATAGCTCCTTCGCATAGGCCTTGGTTTTTTTTTTTGATGCCTACCGCAATTTGTTTTTTGCAAAATAGAAAACGAAATTGTGTAAGCAGTTGTTTAAAATAACATTACGCGTTTACAAATCATTAGGTAA
>JBCCLV010000073.1:0-20525 GCA_039026695.1 Bacteroidota bacterium | reverse complement strand
TCAAAAAGGATGGCAGTGAGAACATTATTACTGTACATGTGGATAGGACAAGATATTCAGACAGTCGCTGGTATACAGGAAGTGGCATCTACCGCAATGTAGAGCTCATCACCGTCGATAAGTTACATATTCCGATTTGGGGCACTTTCATTACGACACCTGAAATCACAGATGAAAAAGCCTTGGTTAACCTGGAGGTTACGGTCAAAAATCAAACCAGCAACGAGAATAACTTTTCTCTATCTACTGTAATCTTAAATCAAAAAGGGACTATTGTGGCTGAAACAGCGGATGATTTAAGTCTCAGTCCTCTCTCAGATCAGAAGTACATACAACAATTTGAAGTACTTGATCCTGAGCGTTGGGACCTGGATAACCCTGTAATGTACAAGGCTGTCACAAAAATTTCGCGAGAAGGCAAACTAGTTGATCAGTATGAAACTCCTTTTGGTGTTCGGAGTCTACGCTTTGATAATGAGGAGGGCTTTTTCTTGAATGAGAAGAACACCTACGTAAAGGGAGTTTGTTTGCATCACGATGGCGGCTTAGTTGGAGCAGCGGTTCCGAAAGGGGTTTGGAAACGAAGACTAGAAATCCTTAAAGAAGGCGGTGTAAACGCCATCCGTTTGTCGCACAATCCATTTTCAGAAGATTTTCTGCAACTCTGCGATGAGCTGGGACTGCTGGTGCAGGACGAAATATTTGATGAGATGGACAATCCCAAAGACAAGCGATACAACCTGAATGAAAGAGAAGTCAATTACGAAACCCAGGGCTACACAGAGCATTTCCAGGAATGGGGCAAGAGCGACCTGACGAGAACTATTTTGCGAGACAGGAATCATCCTTCGGTCTTCCAATGGAGCATTGGCAATGAGATTGAATGGACGTACCCCGATTACAAACATGTGAGCGGCCTCTGGGATGAAAACGACAACTACTGGAACAAGATTCCTACACTCACCCCTGAAGAAATGAAAGCACGATACGAAGCGCTACCGGAAAGAGAGTACGTACTTGCCGAAACAGCAAAGCGACTTTCCGGATGGGTAAAGGAGCTGGATACTTCCCGGCCAGTGACTGCTAACCTGATCATTCCCGTAGCTAGTCTTGCTACGGGCTATGCAGATGCTTTAGACGTGGTGGGTTTCAGTTACCAAATTGCACAGTATGATTGGAGCAAGAAAAATTATCCAGATATGCATTTCACCGGAAATGAAAATACCGGTTTGCTGGAAGAATGGCAATCTGTACTGGAGAAGCCCTACGTATTTAGTATGTACATGTGGACCGGAATTGACTATATGGGAGAGTCGTATGGCGACTGGCCGCAGAAAGCGTGGCATGGCGATATGGTAGACTTGGCTGGTTTTACAAAGCCGGGGTTTTACAACTTTAAGAGCATTTGGGTAGATGAGCCGCAAGTGTCGATTTTCACAGTTCCTTTGAGTAATTCTGATTTCAAATTGACAGAGGATGGGATACTTAAAGCCAAGTCAAAAAGTGCGCTGAAGTGGAAAAACTACCACTCTCATCCATACTGGAACTACGAAGAGGGAGAGCAGATCGTAGTGGAGGTTCGATCCAACTTGCCTGAAGTAGAGCTTTTCCACAACGAGGTTTCTTTAGGAAACAAGCTTCTGTCCGATTGTCCAGACCGAATTTTCAGATGGGCAGTTCCTTTCAAAGCAGGAAACCTAATAGCAAAAGCCAGTGATGGAGATGTTCAGGTAGAAAGTCAGCTAGTAACCGCCTCCGAGCCAACGAAAATCAATGTTGTGGTAGATAAAAATACGTTGAAAGCAGATGGCTATGATGTGGCACATCTAATCGTTCAATTAACTGATCAAAACGGTAATCCGGTCAGCCATATGGAAAAGGAAATCAGTTTTGAAATCAAAGGAGATGTTTCGCTGCTTGGTGTAGACAATGGGTGGAGTGAAAGTGTGCAGGCTTTCCAGACAAACAGTGTTGTTACGCACTATGGCAAGTGTCTGGCAATTATTCAGTCCAATAGAGTAAACTCGGGAGTTGAAGTGACCATCTCTGGTCCTGGTCTTGAGAGTACTGTCGCAGAAATGACTGTAAAGTGACTTTTAATAGTTGGAAACTACGAGATTAGTAATTCACCCTGCTAATCTTTAAAATCCTTCACCGTTCTACGCCCGTACGCAACCTACTTTTGTAAATAAAGCAAGGAAGTGGTGGTAATGGACTTAAAAGTTTTTGTGAAAGTAGGGTTTTTCTTGTCCTTTGTTTTGGTGGTTGCTGAAGCTACTTTTTCCCAAGATACGATTGATTTCAATCTGAATTTTGAGCACAGGGTCAATGGATATTCTGAATTTGATCGTTCAAGACATATCATATTCCACGAAGATCTGAATGCCAACGAATGGGATAGCGACCAACAAAAAGTTGGGTTGTTTCAGGAGCTGGATATGTATTTCGGCAGAAATAATGGCACCATCGTTTGGGAGTACAACAATACTCGAGAGGATCCAAATAAGCCCGGTTGGCCTGATCTTGACTTTATGCAGACACGTGCAGACAATTTTATTGACCGACACGCTTCAGAAGTAGAGATTCACCCACTGGAATCAAGGTACGCTAACATGATGGTTGGTGGTCAAGAGAGTCTTTATCCTGTGGGTCAAGAGACTAGAATAGGCGGACTTGTCTACGAAAGCTACGAGGCAACTGCTGAGTATTATGCAAATTATCTGGCTAAGTTTTTTGGTGAGGGAGGAAGTACCGGCCTACCTAAGCCGAGGTTTGTTGAGGTAATGAACGAACCTTTTGTCAAAGCGGACGACCTTGGCACAACCAGGGAAAATATCGCTGACTTGCACAACATCGTAGCGTTGAGAATCAAGGAATTGAATCCTGAGGTGAAGGTAGGAGGGTACTCAGCTGCTTTTCCCATGTTTGAGGCTGGTGATTTTAATCACTGGAACAACAACTGGAAAATGTTCATCGATCGGGCAGGAGAAAACATGGATTTCTTTTCCTTTCACCTTTATGACAATGCGCCAAATGGTGTGGATCGGTTGGAGGATATGACCTATCGCTCCGGGAGTAATATTCAGGCGATCATGGATATGATCAACCATTATTCGGTCATTCGACTTGGTAAAACGCTCCCATGGTCTATTTCGGAGTATGGCTTTTTGTGCAGCGGTTGCGAAAACAACAGCCCCTACCAGGAGCGTGAAGATTGGTATAACCTGCGTTCATTCAATAGCATGTTTATGCAGATCCTTGAGCGGCAGGATCAGGTAGTACATTCCATTCCGTTTATGCTCTTGAAAGCTAATTGGGCTAAGCCTGAAGGTGCAGAATTCAATGGTTACCCTTCCCGCCTCATGAGAGAGCTTGGAGAACTTCAAGGGGAGACAAAAACTGGAGAATACATTTTCACTCATCTACTGAAGTTCTGGCAGTTTTGGGCAGAGCTGAAAGGCAAGCGTCTTGAATCTTGGACAATAGATCCAGATATCCAGACCGATGCATACGTCGATGGAAGTAATCTTTTTCTTTTGGTCAATAGTCTTGAATTCGAGGACCGAGAGTTGGTTCTTACTATTAATGGCTTAGATCAATCCAATATTTCTAAAATCACTGTCAAAGAGCTGTATGGAGACGTAAATGACCTCCCAATTTTAGACACACTAGAGTACACAGAGCCGATTGATAGAATCACAGTGCGTAAAGAAGCTACTGTATTGATTAAATATGAATTGAATTCTCCGCTAGAAGTTACTGAATCGGTCGATGAGAGAAGCTACTTCGCCTCTACCTATTTTCAGCCTATCACTCGAAATGAGCCGGTTTCCTTCACTATTTCAAATGTTGAGTTGGTGGAACATGGCGAAGCAATCCTTCGCGTAGGTTTGGGAAGGGATCACGATAACAGTTTGTCGCCCCTGCTCACAGTGAATGGCACCAGGGTAGATTTCCCAACCGATTGGCGCGGGTTCGATCAAAAAACAAGAGATCGTTTTTTTGGCGTGATAGAAGTACAGGTTCCCTACGAATTATTAGAAGCGACCAATCAAATCCGTTTAACTTTTCCAGACGATTCGGGCCATATCAGTTCCATGGCGCTGCAAGTCTTCAATTTTTCCTCTGAAATTGAAAGATCCAATCAGGTACCTGATCTACCGTTAAGCACCGTCGCACTGGAAAGTACCAGGATTTATCCAAATCCAACTTTCGATTATGTCACAATAGATAATTTCAACGCTGATAAAGTCACATATGCACTTGTGGATATTTCAGGAAAAACGATCCTTAGTGATCAAAAGCTAAATGCCGATAGAAAAATCAACTTGTCCGATTTTCCGGTAGGAATCTACACATTAGTTCTAACGGATTCTGAAGCAACCACCATCACAAGAAAAATCATCAAAAAGTAAGAAATGAAAATGAAAAGAGAGGGTATTCTGTTTCTCCTAATAGTCGCACTTACCTTTGGCTGTGTACAAATGGAGGAGAAAGAAACAACGCAAGGCAGTAAACCAGACCCGGAAGGGGGTTTTCCGTTTGTTTTACCGGACACTAAGCCAAACCGTCCCCTGAGTGCCGCTATGGAGCGTAATTATGACAATTACCTGGCACCTAAGCCGGAGGATAATGAACTCTACACCCAGTTTAAATACACCAAGCTCAAGGGCTTTGATTACAATAATGATGATGGTACCATTTCGCGAAGAGATCCCTCGAAGGTCATTTTTGTAGGCGGCAAGTATTATGTCTGGTACACATACAGGAATACACCTACTTCCCCGAAAGGTGCCGATGCGAGCAATGATACCATTCCTTCCACAGATTGGGATCTCGCGGAGATATGGTATGCCACAAGTAAGGATGGTTTTACCTGGGAAGAGCAGGGGGTGGCAGTTCCCCGACCGCCAAAGCCAAACGTTGGTTGGCGTTCGGTTACTACTACAGATATTTTGATATGGGAAGGTAAATACTATTTGTACTATCAAGGATTTATGGAAGCCAGTGGAAAAAGGGGAGATGATTGCCCTGTGGCAGTTTCGTATGCAGATTCGCCCGATGGCCCTTGGACACCGCACAACGAAATAGTAATTGCAAATGGCGCTGAAGGTGAGTGGGATCAATACTCAATCCATGATCCGTATCCACTAGTAAGAGACGGAAAAATCTGGATTTACTATAAGTCAGATGCGAATGGCCAACCGAATTTGGTAAGAATGCAAGGATTGGCAATCGCAGACAATCCTTTGGGACCCTTCGAAAAGCATCCTTTGAACCCTGTGATTAATTCTGGTCATGAAACTACATTGTTTCCATTCAAGGAAGGAATAGCTGCATTGGTGATCAAAGATGGGAACGAACATTTCACAGTGCAATACGCTGAAGATGGTGTCAACTTCGAAATTGCTGCCATTACCCGACTAATGCCTATTGCAGCTGGACCCTACGTACCGGACGCTTTTACAAATACTTCTGATGGTAGGGGAATTACTTGGGGTATTTCCCATGTTACCAACGTGACTAAGTGGAGCGAGAACCATGCGGCTCTATTGCGATTTGATTGTGATTTGAGCCTGGATGTAGATGATCCTCAAATGAAGAAGCACAATACCTATTACAAACCGGACTTTTATTATAAACATGGTTTAACAAAGAAGCAGAGAGAAAGAATTGAAAGTGAGAACGTGAAAATGATGGAGAAATGAAAGTGAACAAATCAATGAAAATAATTTTAGCAATATTTTTTATAGGTCTTAGCTTCTTTGTGAATGCCACAGACTATTATGTAAGCAAGGATGGGAGCGATTCCAATCCAGGTACCGAAGCAGAACCTTTTTTGACCATAGGCAAAGCAGCTTCTATCATGGTCGCCGGAGATATTTGCTACATCAAAGAGGGAACCTACCGAGAAACGGTAAGTCCTGCCAATGCAGGAAGCGCAGCTGCCCCAATCACTTTCAAAGCTTTTGAAGGTGATTCAGTAGTTATTTCAGCAACCGAGGAACTAGGAAATTGGGCACAACATAGCGGAACCACTTATAAAGCCGCTGCAACATACAATGTGGACTTTCGAAGTAGGATGCTTTATGTAGGCGGGAAGCCAATGGACATTGCAAGGTGGCCTAACAATGTGGATCATGATCCATACACCTTAGAGGCCAATCCAGTTACCATTAACGCATCGCAATCAAGGCATCATATTGCTACATCTGGTATCCCTAATTACGATTGGTCCGGAGGGTATATATATTACCTTGGAGCGCACTCTGGGGCAAGCTGGACCGGACCTGCCCTTAGCGTGAGTTCTTCCAGAATTGAGTATGATACGCTACCTGAAAAGTGGCCGTTTAATCCACATAATCCTACTGTACTACGGAATGGAAATAGAGGACAGTTTTACTTGTTTGGCGTGTTGGATGCTTTAGATTTTGAAGAAGAGTGGTATTACGATGAGGAAGCGGGTGAAATCTATCTGAAAGCCCCTAAAGAAGGTGATCCTGACACTATGAAAGTTGAGATGACTGCAAGAACTATGACGTTCAATATTACCCAAGACTATATTCATTTAGACGGATTGAATATGTTTGGTGGGATGGTGAATGTGGCCGCAAGTAATTGTGTACTTAAAAACAACACCATTCAGTATGGGCTACAAGTCCTTGATGAAATGTTCAATAACAATGCACAGCTCAATGAGGGATCATTGATCGTAAACGGAAGTAATAACTTAATTGAACGTAATCTGGTAGAATTCGGATCCTCAAATGGTATTGCACTTAGTGAGGCATGGAAAGGCCATTCCGGTAATACTATTCACAATAATATCATACGATTTGTAAATACCATAGGCAATCACTCTAGCCCAATAAGAGCAGGTCAAACCAATGCCATTATCACCAATAACACCATCTACTCAACTGGTCGTGACGGGCTTTATATCAATGGAAACAATTCAGTGGTAGCCTACAATGATGTTTATGACTGTATGAAAATCAACAATGACGGTGGGATTTTCTATGTGGTTGGTAATGAAAATGATAAAAATACCGTGATTCATCATAACTGGTTTCATGATTCTGAAGGACCGGATTACGCAGATGGTCGTGTAGCTGCGATCTATTTAGACAATGACAGTAAAGGCTACCTTGTTCATCACAATGTGGTTTGGGATGTTACGTGGACAGGTATACAGATAAATTGGGATAACTGGAACATAGACATCTATCACAATACGATCTTCGATGCACATGATGGCGCGATGGGTAGATGGGAAAATGGTCGAACCATTGAAGATATAGTGGTGAGAAATAATTATGCAAGCAGTCCTAGTGACCAAGATCAAAATGACAATCAACAGTACGTGATTAATGGATGGATCGGTACGGATGTGCCAAGTTCTAATAACATTATTAACTCCACCTTCCAGTTCAGGTCGTTGGATGCACCCGACTTTCGTCCCTTGACTGGATCTACTCTCATTGATCGTGGAGTGGAGATTTCGGGCATTAACGATGATTTTGTGGGTGACGCTCCTGATGTTGGAGCCTATGAAAGCGGAGGTGAACTTTGGATTGCTGGAGCCGATTGGGAAGCCTACAAGATAGCGGAAGAGCCAGTATTGAGTGCTTTGCCAACATTGAAAACTGTGGTCTACCCCAATCCTGCAACCAATAAAATTAGTGTGAGTGGTCCTGAGGTTGAATCCTATGCAATTATTGATACTAGAGGGACAGTTGTGTTAAGGGGAACATTTGACCAGTATTTCCCGAGAGAAATCAACCTAGGTAATCTTCGCCAGGGTTTCTACCTGGTAAAAGTCAAAGCAAAAAGTGGAGAGGTCCACACAAAACCGATTATAAAGAACTAGTCAAAAATTAGAGGTAAGATAGTAAACCCCATGAGTCAAGAAACTTGTGGGGTTTTTATTTGATCTTATGTATTTGACTTTGAAGTAAATCATCTACCGCCTTACGTACTGAGCTTTTACCCAACTTAATCTGATCCTCCTTTTGCTTGATTTTACCTTTAAAATCAGGTTCTCCAAAAAAGTAATCAAGAAGTTGTGTTCTTAATCTCTGATGGAACCACTGGCAATTTTGTAACCTCCTATTTTCTGAAAAGAATCCACTTTCTTGGGTAACAGATTGGAAGGATTGAAGGCTCTGCCAGACTTTATGTAAACCAGTGTTTTCAAGGGCCGAACAGATGCCGACGGGTACTTTCCATTGAGATTCGCTAGCCGGAAAAAGGTGAAGCGCATTTTCATAATCTTTAGCGGCTTTTTCAGCAAGTGCTAGATTGGCTCCATCTGCTTTATTGATCAGCAAATGATCAGCCATTTCCATGATTCCCCGCTTGATTCCCTGAAGTTCGTCACCCCCTCCGGCTAACATCAATAGTAAGAAGTAATCCACCATCTCCTTTACCAGCGTCTCACTTTGACCTACACCTACAGTTTCCACGATAATAACATCATAACCAGCTGCCTCACAAAGCAGGATACACTCCCTTGTAGTGTTTGCCACACCTCCGAGATTGGCTCCAGCAGCGGAGGGTCTCACAAATGCTTTGGGATTTTTAGAAAGTGAGTGCATTCGGGTCTTATCACCCAAAATTGCTCCCTTAGAGCGGATGCTTGTTGGATCGACGGAAAGTACTGCCACCCTGCGACCGACTTCTGTGAGAAGTGTCCCAAATTGCTCGATAAATGTGCTCTTGCCTACCCCGGGTACACCTGTAATACCGATGCGAATGCTATTACCTGTGTTGCCAATCACCTCCTCAATTAAAGTCCCAGCCGCAACCTGATCATCTTCGCGAGTGCTTTCGATAAGCGTGATACATTTACTAAGTGCAAGGCGCTTTCCAGCCAATAGATCAGCTTTTAGGGCTGGTAGATGATTTGTGTAAGTTCGCCGAAAAGATGCATCCATATAGCGATAAATGAGTTCTAAGTATTGAGATTTGAAGAACGATTTGAATTATTCCAATGACTCAATTATTTCGGTCTGGTTTTAATGTTTTATTTGCATGTTAAACCAACTTTTCTAACTCACCAACAACTTAACCATGTTTAGAAGATTTTGGAGAGATGTAGTATTTGGGACAGTATTCATCTTCGCGCTCATGGGGCTCTTTGGGAGCATATCCCATTTTAAGGTCTTTGATTTAATGGATCCGTTAGGAGACGTTTTCTCCGACCTGGAATTTACTGATGTCTATTTTTCGCAGTTGTTAGATGATCCAGTGGCAGATGAAAATGTTGTGCTGGTAAATGTGGCACTCGAATCTCGTGCTGGAATAGCCATCATGATTGACTCCATCAGTAAATATGAACCGGCGGTGATCGGTGTGGATTTGTTTTTTGACTATTTAAAAGAAGACACACTGGGTGATATTATGCTTTCGGATGCGCTAGGTCGCGTAGAGAATTTGGTGATGGTAACGAAGCTTTCTCAGAAGTGGGAAAGTGTGGGTTCCGAAAAGTTTGACTCGTTGGAGTGGTCACACCCAATTTTCACCTACAATGCTCACGCTGCTTTTGCTAATTTGATTACAGATGCAGAGGTGCAAGAAGACCTCAAGATGTGCAGGACTTTCACCCCACAGATGAGGACTGAGGATGGAGTAAATCAAGTTGCTTTTTCAGTGAAGATGGCAAGCTTTATTGATTCACTGAAAGCTCAAAAGTTCTTGGAGCGAAACCATGAGGTAGAAGTAATCAATTATCGAGGAAATGTCCTCGATTACGGAGCTACCAAGTTTGGAAACAAGTACTTTGCTCTAGACTATTATGATGTTTATGATGGTAATTTCATCGGAGAAATCATAAAAGACAAAGTGGTGATCTTCTGCTTCCTAGGCGAAGAGCTTGGAGATCGTGAAAATTTTGAGGACAAATTTTTCACGCCACTCAACGAATTGTATGTTGGTAGGGCCTTCCCGGATATGTATGGTGGGGTTGTTCACGCCAATATCGTATCAATGGTTCTCAATGAAGATTACGTAAATTATCTTGACGAATGGGCCAAATGGACGATTACCTTACTTTTTCACTTCATCACGGTGATGATGTTCTCCTGGATCTATAAAAAGCTACCAAAATGGTACGACGGAATCACAAAGGTGATTCAAGTCATCTTGTTGCTAGGAATTCCTTACATCATGATTTATATCATGGATTTCTACAGTTTTAAGCTGGAGCTCAATATACTATTGATAGCTATTGCTTTGACTGGAGACGGCCTAGAGGTCTATTACGGAGTTGTAAAGAATTCCCTCTCACGAGAAGGAAGAAAAGAACTATTTAGAGTTTCGAAACTGTAAAATCTGCTAAAAAAACGCCAAGTATTAATAAATTAATTATGAGAAGTATCGTTTCTATTTCAATTATGTCACTGCTCTTATTTGTTTCGGGTGTAGCCGCGGCACAAGGGTATACTTTTAGGGTTTTGGCCAATAAAGGTCAAAACAAAGTGAAGAAAGCTGGTGCCAGCACGGCCGTCCCACTAAAAACGGGTGCAACGCTAAACGCCAATGACCAATTAATTGCTTCCGATGGAGCTTACATCGGTCTCATGCACAAGACAGGTAAGACATTGGAAGTGCGAACGCCAGGAACAAAAAAAGTTTCAGATCTGGAAAAACAGGTGAATACGAAAACCACAAGTGTTACCAGTAGATATGCACAGTTCCTTGCGAACAAGATGAACGAAAAGGAAAAGCCAGGCTACAGATCAAGGCTGAATGCGACAGGAGCTGCTAAACGTGAGCTTGTAGGTAATGAAGTTATTCAGGTTTTGGTACCGGATGAAGCAACTGCAATTGGAGATGAGGCCATTATCAGTTGGGACACTCCTGAAGGTATGGAAGAAAACACTTTTATAGTCGCAATTACCAATATCTTCGATGAGGAGATTATGAAAGAAGAGGTAACAGGAAATTCTATCAAGCTCAACTTCACATCAAACGAGATGGAAAACGAAGAGGGTCTGTACATCATCAAGGTTACTGCTAAAGAAAATATGGACGTTACTTCAGGTGACAATATTGCTATTCGTAGGCTTTCAGGCGAAGAAGCCGCTCAGTATGCTGAAGCTTTAGCCTCTCTAAAAGAAGAAATTCCAGCGGATAGTCCACTGAGCAACGTGATATATGCTTCATTTTATGAGGAAAATGGTCTGATAGTTGATGCCTTGACTTCAATAGAGCAAGCCATTAACATGAATCCTGATGTGGATGATTTCAAGGTCTTGAAGAAGGACATTATTGAGCGAAATGGCATCAAGGTGTACGAAGAAGATAAGGATTCTTCTGAGGAATAACTGCTGATCTACCGGAAACGATATTGAGCCCTGATCCGCCGAGTTCGGCGGATCAGGGCTTTTGTTTTTCTACTTACTAGAACCAGCTAAAGATGTTGCCACAGAACAGAGAGTCAATGGACTTAATAATTCAAACTTTAATAAATCCTCAATCACTTTTTGACTATAACTTCCAGGGATTCAATTAAGTGTTGATTCTCTTCAGGTATACCTACCGATATCCTGATGCAATGTGAAACCGGCGGCATCAAAGGTCTCACCAATACACCGACCTTCATTAGCTCTGTAAAAACTTCTTGAACCTCTTTTTCGCTATCCCAAATGGTCATGATAAAATTGGCGAACGACGGGACGTACTTTATTCCCAGGCGATCAAAACTCTGGTAGAGCTTGCTTAATTCTTTGGAATTATTCTTTACGGTCTTATCCAAAAATTCCGTATCGCTCAAGGCGCCAAGTCCCGCAGCTTGAGCTAGTGCAGTAGGCTCAAAGGTCAATTTTACCTTCATTAAAGCTTCAATAATTTCAGGCCTTGCAATTCCATAACCCAAACGTACCCCAGCTATACCATAGGCTTTACTAAACGTTCTCAAAGTCAATAAATTACTGTGGGTATAGGTGGTTGTATCTGGAAAGTCAGCAGCCAGCTCGTTGGAGAATTCAAAGTATGCTTCGTCTACAATAACTAAAATGTGTTTTGGTACTTGGTCCAAAAAATCGTCCAGTTTACTTCTGGAGATCATTGTACCGGTCGGGTTATTTGTATTCGCCAAATAAATAACCTTAGTTCGATTAGTAATACAACTACTAATTGCTGGCAGATCAAACTCATACTGGGTATTGAGTGGGGTGGTCACACACGTAGTGCCGTTCATCTTAGCCCAGTTATAGATAATCACAAATCCTCCCTCGGAGGTTAGAAATTGGTCCCCTCCTGAGCAGAAAGCTTTAATTGCAAGCATCAAAACAGACTCGGATCCATTACCAAGCATGATTTCATCGACTTTTCTTTGGTGTTTTTCTGAAAGCTTTTGGCGTAGGTCAATGCTGAGTGGGTCAGGATAGTAATTGATTCGCTCATAAGCCTGTATCACGGCTTCCTTTGACTTTGCAGAATAGCCAAGTGTATTTTCATTATTCCAAAGAATGGATATTCGGCTCCACCCAAATTCTCTTTGCAACTGAGGTATGGTCTTCCCAGGGGAATAAGACTTTATAGATTTGATATGATCAGGTATGATAATATGGAAATCTGAACTCATATACTCGAAATTTTGAAAGTATTGAAAGACGTATACACAATGTTAAGTTCACTCAATTTGGTAAGCTAATCGAGCATTTTATGTAAAATCCAACATTTGTGTTGGCTCCCTGTTTTAATCATAAACCAATAAAAAGCATAAAATGGGAAACGATACTAAAACTTGGCCGGAACTTGCCATCGGTTTGTACGATAAATTGACGGGAAGAAATGCAAAGATTACATATGATTTTGAAGACATGGACGTGAGTGTACCTAGTGGTACCAATGCTTCAGAACATGCTACTTGGAAGCTCAACGGGAAACTGACTATTTCCACTTCAGAAGGCTAATGATCAAAATTGAAGGAAATATGGTGCTCCAGTCTGAAAAGCAATCAATTCAGATAGAGGGTCAAAAGGAAGACTTTGTGGTTTCCTTTTCGGACTGGGCTTCTTTCCTCATGTTACTCCAATTCTCTAAGTACAGAAAAATCCCGTTTGGAAAAGCGTTAAAGTCAAGTGCTCAAATAGACCAAGCAATCAGGATACAGGTTAAAAGCACTGAAAGACTAACGCTTGTGAATGGCAAAGTGAGAAAAGTTAGTTTTCAAACGGTATTAAAGTTGATCCCCTTCTACATCAGGTCACTTTTTAGGTGAGCTTCTACTGATTTAAAGTGGCTTAGAATGCACAAGAGCTTGAACCGCCTTGTAATTCAAAGTATTTCACATAGATAGACATCAGGAATCCCATATGCAGCTATGGTTTCCTCTCACAACAATTACATCGAGTAGCCCCAATTACAGAGGTAATAACCTATCTTCGATTCGGTTATAAGTCTAAATACATTTCTGGGTATTGCTAAGTAAGGCGAGTGGCTGGGAGGTGGCCTGAAGGCCGGTGCTCGGAGACAGCAATTTTGACAGCTAGGTATGTAATTTGCTTGGATCTTTTATCTTTTCTCACGTGAACACCCGCATTTCAGCTTTTTTGTCGCTGCTTTCGGTAGTGCTGTTTTTACTGAACCACTATTGGATAGAATGGGAACGGTACGCCCGAAAAAGGGCAGAGCAAAGTCTTAACGAGTTGATTTTAGCGCAGCGTCAAGATTTAGAAAGCTGGGCCAGCGGTAAGAACAGTGATCCACTTTTTAGAAAAAGAACACTGTGCCAGGGTAGGTTGACAAATTGGAGCGATGATCGGCCTTTCGAGTACGAGCTTTCCATCGATTCTATCGGTCTGATTGAAAGTGAAAACGGCGTTTTTCTTTATCAAGCCCTCGATGAGGGTGATTGTACTTACTATTCTGGTTATCCACTATACCAGTTTTTTAGTATCAGCAATCAATACTTAAAAGATCAAAGAGGTGCAAAGCTTACTCATCACATAAAAGGAGCCTCAGGTAATGGTACTTACCCTTTTCAGAATTTATTGGCTTATGAGATAAAGCCTGAGCCAAGTCCAGTGATCGATGCAATCATCGGGCTACTGTTGATCACGATTATGATTGCTGCCTTTGTGCGGTTTGCAGCACTAGGAGTGAAATCCTTTTTTGCGGCCACTGTTGTACTTGTATTGGTACGCCTACTTAGTCTTTCGGTTGATGCAATGGATGTGCTTTTCCGTTTTGCACTTTTCGACCCAATTCATTTTACCTCCTCTTTTTTCAACCCGACTCTTGGAGACCTATTCCTAAACATGTTGCTGATTTTTTTGCTGGTAGCCTATTCCTGCAAATACATGAGTAAAGTCACAGGACCATATGTATGGTTAGGGTTTTTGACGATCAGTTTTGCACTATCGCTTTTGGTATTTCATATTCCTTGGAGTATTCTGAACAACTCACAGCTTTCACTGAGTGTCGGTGCCTCGATAAAGTTTACCTATCTAAGGGTATTTGCTTTCCTCAGTATCATCCTTCTGTGTACTGCTTATTTCTTATTTGTCTACCGTCTTCAGCAAGTATTGGTTGCGGCAGAAAAATTGAGAAATGCATTGCTTCTAACCTGGACATTAGCGATGGCTTTACTTTTGGTCAATCCTTATCTGACGCTTCCTCCTTTGCTGTCAACAATGGTATTCTTGGTTGCGTATAGGTCCTCTACTCCTTATTGTTTGGGAAATTTCAATTACAAAAATCTGCTTTTGCTACTCGGCCTATCTGTAGCAGTTGCTGTGTTACTATCTTTCTACACCTACAAACATGGAGAACGTGCCACACTTTTTGCAAAAAAGAAATTTGCCAACTACTTACTACTCAAACGGGATGTACTCGGGGAATACTATCTCAGCCAAGGGGTAGAAAAATTGTCTAGCGACACAGCTGTGATGATGGTCGCAAGTGAAGGGACGCGCGAAGATCTGGAACAGCTGATCTTAAGCCAATTCCAAAGTCCATATTTCAATAAGTATGCAATTGAAATTGTGTTTCAAGACTACCAGCGGCTAAGAGTAAATTCCCGATTCACCAGAGAGAATGGTTTGCTTACTGCAGATAATGCCCCTGATTATAAGAATATTCACTTTGTAGACCAAGGAGCCAATTTTAAGTATGTAGCGAAATTGTCCATTGGTGACCTGGTGGCACTAGTGATCTTTAAGGTTAAAAAGCGGGTCCCGACCACTGTATATCCTGCATTGCTTACAGATTCAAAATTTTTGTCAGCATCTAGCAACTTTGATTATGCTGTCTTTTCAGGTCCCGAGATCCTCTTCCACCGAAGTAAGTTTGGACAAGGCGAGTGGCCGCAACTTTCAGACTTTAAGAAGCCATCGCTCTATGACAAAGGACTAGAGAAAAACGGAAAGCACTACTTCGGTGTAGAGACAACAGATGGCAGGACCATACTGATCATTTCTGAAAAGTATCCACGAAGGTCTCAGCTTGCCAATTTCAGCTTTTTCTTTTTACTGTTACTTTTTGCTTTCAGTGCCGCCAGCGCCAGCACTTCATTGTATCGGAGAAAAAAGGCAGCACTCACTTTTACAGGAAAGATCCAATTGTATTTGTCCATGGCATTTATAATTCCTCTTTTGAGCGCCGGTTTTGCGCTATTGTCGACACTTAACTCTTCGTACAAAGAAGAGATCAATAGGTCTTACCTAAAGCAAGCTTTATACATTTCTGAGCTATTAAGTGAATACCTTGCTGAGGTAAATCAGGAGTTTGTGAATGTAGATGAGCTCAATGCAATCAGCAGCTATGCACAGTCTGATATAAGCTTTTATAACGCCTCCGGTTACTTGCGCAGCACTAGCCAACCAGAGATTTTTTCCTTAGGTCTTCAGAGTAATTTGGTAAATCCTGTAGTTTTTGACGAGCTCATTAAAAAAGAAAACCAAAGTATGATCGCTGATGAGTCGATTGGCCTTTTGGACTATAAAGTATGCTATGCAGTGGTAAACGACCAGTATGGCGAGGTAGCCGGCTTTATTGCCATGCCTTTCTTTGATTCCAGAAATCACCTTAGAAGGCAGCAAATAGACGTATTTGACGGGCTCATTATCATATTCGCTTTTATTTTCATTCTGGTCATTTTAGTGGGAAATTTTGTGCTGAATAACCTACTATATCCGCTGCGGATGGTGGCAGGAAAGATCAGGCAGATTACCCTAGAGGAAATCAATAAACCTATCAAGTACGAGTCGTCCGACGAGATTGGTTCTTTGGTACGCGACTATAACCAGATGCTGGTAAAACTGGAGTTAAGCAAAGAAGCACTAGCCAAAAGCCAGAAGGAGACTGCCTGGAAAGAGATTGCGAAACAGGTAGCACACGAGATTAAAAATCCGCTTACCCCAATGCAGTTAAAAATTCAGCAATTGCTACGCAAGGCTGAGCCAGATAGCAAAGCGTATGAATCACTTACTTCACTTTTGACCCAAGTAGACACCTTAAGCCAAATTGCTCAGTCTTTTTCTGCTTTTGCTGAGATGCCAGTGCCCAATAACCAAATATTTGCATGGAATGAATTGGTAGAGGAAGTTGGTAGCTTGTATAGCAGTAGCGAGGTACATGTGAGTGTAAAATGCGACAAAAAGATTTGCATTGATGCAGATCAAGATATTTTTCGTCGCATTTTGAATAATATCGTGTTGAATGCTATACAATCATCGGATAATGATCCAAGTGTGAAAATTCACTTAACTGAAAAAGCAGGAAAAGCGCTGCTCTCAGTGCAGGACAATGGAAGAGGCATTCCAGACGAATTGAGCAATAAAATATTCCTGAATTACTTTAGTACTAAGGCTGCCGGTAGTGGAATTGGGCTGGCGCTTGCCAAAAAAGGAATCGAAAATGCTGGAGGCAATATCTGGTTTGAGTCAGTGGTGGGAGAGGGCACTACCTTTTTCATTTCTATGCCGCTTGCTGCTGTTGGTTAGCGCATTTGGTTACCTTTTTCCTTCACATGCGCAAAACACTCGCTGTAAGCTCATCCCTTCTCACAGTGAGGTTTTGCTGGACACTACCTTAATTGAGCCTGGCTCTATTCAACTGCAAAGCAAATATCATTATGATGCAAAAACGAAGGTAATTCAGGTATTTTCAGGTCAGGACTCTGTAGAAGTTTGCTACCGTATCTCTACCTTTTTTACCTCACCAATTTTTTCCCGTGACCTTGCCACTTATGATCAAGGCATATCTATGAGACGGAGCGTAAATCCTAATGCTCAGATACTGGAAAAGGAAGCATTATTTGATTTTGGTCAAGTTGAAAAATACGGAGCTATTACACGTGGAGTGAGTTTTGGAAACAGGCAAAACCTTTTTGTCAATTCCTCACTCAACCTGCAAATGCAAGGCAAGCTCGATGAAAATCTCAATATATCTGCAGTAGTTACCGACCAGAATGTACCTTATCAACCAGAAGGAAATACGCAGCAAATACGAGATTTCGATAACGTATTCATCAAGCTTTACAACGATCAATTTGACCTTACTGCGGGTGATATTGTCTTGGAGCAGCCAAGTAGCTCTGGTTACTTTTTGCGCTACTATAAAAACATTCAGGGCTTGCAAGCAAGCTTAAGAGGAGGAAATGATTGGAAATATAAAAGCAGGGTCTCTGCAGCAGTATCCAAGGGGAAGTTCAGTTCTGCTTTCCTGCAACCAGTAGATGGGCTTTCGGGTCCTTACCGGCTTACCGGACCCGCAGGAGAACGATTTATTGTGGTTTTGGCTAATTCAGAAAAGCTATTTCTGGATGGGAAATTGCTAGAGCGTGGTTTCGACCGGGACTATGTGATAGATTACAACCTTGCAGAAATTACTTTTAATAATCATATTGTCATCACCCAGTTTTCAATTATAAGGGTGGATTTTGAATATGCGGAGCAGTTTTACGCACGCTCCAATTTTTCTGCTTTTCAGTCTTTGGAGAAAGGTAAAGTGAAATTATTTGCCTCATTTTACCAGGAAAAAGACAATCCAAATGCTAACCTTGGATTTACCCTAGACGAATCATCCACCATGCAATTGGCAGGAATTGGAGACAATCTGGAGCAGGCCTTTGTTACCGGATTTGACTCGGTTCGTTCTAGCGAAAACAGGATTCTTTACGAGCAAGTTGATACAGTAGATTTAGAGGGAAATAGCAGAAGGGTCTTTCGATACTCTATCGATAGAGCCGCTGAACTATTCAGTCCCACATTCTCAGAAGTAGGATCGGGTATGGGAAACTATCGCTTGCGGGAGACTACTATTAACGGACGTATTTACGAATGGATTTCACCGGTAGATGGCACACCACAAGGAAGCTTCGAGCCTGGGGCTATTGTACCACTCCCAAATCAGCGGCAGATGGTAACACTTGGTACATCAGTAGCACTTTCGCCTCACGAGACGCTTGATCTGGAAGGTGCATTTTCACAGCGCGATGAAAATCTATTTTCTACCCTCGATGATACAGACAATGCAGGTCGGGCTGTTTTTTTCTCCTTTCAATCTAGAGATCGAAGGTCATTTCTTAAGGGCTACAAGTGGCAAGGGGATCTATCTATGGAGTATGACCAACGCAACTTTACTTTCATTGATCGGTACCGGCTCCCGCTGTTTGATAGAGACTGGAACTTTGACCCTATAGCTGCCCAAGCCGAAAATGACCTAATACTCTTTGGATCTGTGGGTTTGCTTAGAGATCCTGCCAACAAGATCATTGTCACTACCAACCGTAGAAAACGTGGAGATGCTATTAACGGCTGGCAAAATCAAATTGACCTAAATCAGGAATGGAAAGATTTGAAGTTGGTTAGTACGCACTTTTGGTTACGAAATGAGCAATCACAATCACAGGCGCAGTGGTTTAGGTCACGATCAGACATTAGCTATACAAGATGGGCGATCATGCCTGGTGTTGCCTTCGAAGTAGATGAGAATGAAGTAGCGATTCAGGATAGCGTAGCAAGTACACTTATGAACTTTCGAGCCTCTGAATTCTATTTGGCCAGCGGTGATTCCAGCAAGAGCGCTTTCCGATTTGGGTATAAAGTGAGACAGGATAGATTGCCGGTTGCTGGAGAAATAGAGAAATATCTCTTATCGAGAAATTTCAATGGGACCTTTACCAGAAACGGCCCTCACTCGCGCCTTACTATCGATGCAAACTACCGAAAGGTAGAAGACCAGCTAGATTTGAATGTAGGACAAGATGAAGTAATCAATGGGAGGATCCACTGGACCCAGACTTTTTTGAAGCGATCACTAAGCCACAACTTTTCTTACAGTGTAGGCAATGCGCAGGAGCTAAGGCGGGAATTTGTTTACTTGCCTGTCAATACCGGGGAAGGAACGCATACCTGGCGAGATACCAATGGAGATGGGATTCAGGACCTGAATGAGTTTTTTGAGGCGATCAACCCAGATGAACGAAACTTTGTAAAGTTCTTTACGCCAACTGACGAATACATTACCTCCTTTCAGACTTTTTATCTCCATACCATAGATCTGAAAGCTCCGTTTAATTGGCGCACCCAAGGTGGCATTAAGTCGTTTGCACAAAAGTTTTCTGCTAACATTAACTTAAACGTTAATTACAAGACTGCCTCATCAGCATACCTAGACCGATTGAGTCCGTTCCAAATTGACCTGGAAAGCGATCAGTTCATTTCGGCACAAGATTCAAGACGGTATACCCTGTTCTTTAATCGCAATGGGAGGGGATTGGCAGCAGACCTAACCAGACAGACTGGCGACAGTAAGCAACTACTTACTCAGGGCTTTGAGTTGGGTGCACGTGATAGCTGGATTACCAATGTTAAAGTATCCCTATCTTCAGCTTATACTTTTCGTATTACTTCCACGCTGGGCAGTCAGCGCAATCGCTCGGATTTTTTGGAATCCCGCAATTTCAATATCCAAACCACAAGTTATAAGCCCCAATTGATTTGGCAGCCGGATCAATACCTAAGGATTGTCGGTAGCTATGAACGAAAGGGTAGGGTCAACGATTTTTCAGAAGTAACCAACGAACAGTCTATTTACCAGAGCTACACGGGAGAGCTTACCTGGAATCAAGCTAATAAAGGCGCAATTCGAGCTACCCTCTCGCTGATCAGCATTGATTTTGATGGAGACCCTGCTTCTTATTTAGGCTATTTGCTTCTAGATGGTCTGCGACCAGGAAGCAATCAGACCTGGCAGGTAAACGTACAGCGTAAGCTATCAAAAGGCATGCAGCTTTCACTGGTGTACAATGGTAGGAATTCAGCAGACGCCAAAGCCATACACACCGGAAGTATGCAAGTCACGGCCTTTTTCTGAAATAAATACAATTGTACAGATTACCCCTCAAGCGCACTTGCACTCATCTCAGATGATCAGTGCGCTATGAAAAACCCGATTCGGACTACTTCCCGAAATTGAATTTCACTGATGGAGATAGCCGATAGTCAATCTTATAAGGTTCAGGAATAGGATTATTTGACATATCGATGTATTTGATATTGTTCATTTTGTTT
>JBCCLV010000072.1:0-20637 GCA_039026695.1 Bacteroidota bacterium | reverse complement strand
GAGCCTATCGAGATGCTCGGATTACCAGGATCTATGAGGGTACCAATGAGATAAATAGGATGCTTTTGGTAGGGATGCTATTGAAAAAAGCAATGAAAGGAGAACTGGACCTCTTAGGTCCTGCCATGGCAGTTGGCAAAGAACTCACCAGCGTTCCTTCTTTTGAGACTCCTGATTTATTTGCGCCATTAGCGAAAGAAAAGGAGGTAGCAAAAAACCTGAAAAAGGCAGTCTTGATGGCAGCAGGTAAAGCAGCCGAAAAGTTTGGACCAAAGCTGGACCAAGAGCAGGAAATTCTACTTAATCTGGCAGATATGGTAATCGAGACCTATGCAATTGAGTCAACGCTGCTCAGAACCGAGAAGTTGATGAAATTGTATGGTGAAGAAGAAAGCAAAATGTATCAGGACATGGCCCGTCTCTATCTTCACGAAGGCGTTACCAAAGTGAAAAATGCCGGTGACGAAGCAGTGGCTTGTTTTGCGGAAGGAGATGAGTTAAGGGTTATGCTTATGGGTATGAAGAGATTCACCAAAATGGACCCTATCAATACCAAAGTATTGAGACAGTCAATTGCAGATATCATGATTGAAAAAGGCAAGTTCCCCTACTCGCTATACAACTAATATCATTCGATTTTGAGCTTGTTCTTAAAACCGGCCCTAGGGTCGGTTTTTTTGGTTATTTATGGTTTGTTTTACTGATTGAAAGCGAAAAAATAGCATCACATCACCAATGAGTGAATTCAAGAAAAAGTTGACAACCAAAGAGAAGGCACTTCAGTTGAATCTGGAGAGTAGAATCTATGGAACCGTAGCAGAAATTGGCGGAGGACAAGAAGTAGCAGCCTACTTTTTTAGAGCTGGAGCCGCCTCGGGTACCATCGCAAAGACCATGTCTGCGTATGATATGACCTTCAGTGATGCGATCTACGGCAAATGTGCCCGATACGTGTCGCAGGAGAAACTTATGCGAATGCTGGATCGTGAGTACTCCCTACTTGATCAGCGGCTTTCGCAAAGGGCCAAGCGAAGCACTTTTTTTGCGTATTCTAATACCGTAGAAACGATCAATTACAGCCGAAGCAATGAAGGACATGGTTGGATGGGTCTACGTTTTCAAAAGCACCCTGGAACAGAGCCTAATGAGTGCATCATCCATGTAAAGCTGAAAGACACTGAAGCAGAATGGCAACAACAAGTGCTTGGTATCGTAGGTGTGAACTTAATTCATGCCTGCTACCATTGCACCACTCCCGAGCAGATCATTGACTCGCTGATTGACAATGTGAGACAAGACCGACTGGAAATCGACATGTTCAAAATTTCAGGCCCGGACTTCCATCACGTGGATAACCGACTGATGACTTTAAAGCTGGTAAAAGCAGGGCTCACCCAGGTGGCTATGTTTGGATCTGACAAAAATGTAGTCCTTCCATCAGATATCATTTACCGCAAGAATGCCCTTGTACTACGAGGCAGATTTAGACCTGTGACCTACGTAAATGTAGATATGATGATCTCGGGAATGAGAGAATTCAAAAAAGAGGTTGAAAATGCAAAGGACATCATTCCAGTGGTAGAGATCACACTTAGAGACCTCACATTGGAAGGTTCGCTAGATGAACAGGATTATCTAGATAGGGTGGATTTATTGTGCTCACTAGGTCAAAATGTAATGATATCCAACTATCAGGAGCACTATCGCCTTGCGGGCTACCTGTCGCAATTTATCAAAGACAAGACCCTGGGAATGATCATTGGGATGAACAATCTGGCGCGCATCTTCGAAGAAAAATACTACCAAAATCTGGACGGAGGCATTTTAGAATCCTTTGCGAGGCTGTTTGGTAGCCATGTGAAATTGTACGTTTATCCCGCTTTGGATGAAAATGGTGTCGTTAAATATGGAAATGATTTTATGCCGGAGCGCCATCTGCTGAGCCTTTTCTACTACTTTATTGAAAATGAAAAAATTGTGAGTCTATCCAGCGCAAAAGTGGAAAATCTGCGAATAATCTCCGACAATATCCTTGATATGATACAAAAGGGAGAAGAAGGCTGGGAGAAGTATGTACCAAATCGGGTTGCTGAAGCAATCAAAGTTAATCACCTCTTTAATTATCCTTACGAAGTAAAGCAGGATGACGAGGATCTGATCTGACGCAGGAAATCATTTGGTCCTTTTGCTATATTTGAAGCTGTACCAAGCGGTTCCAATTGTCAAATCGTTTGTTTGGCATTTCGCAAAACCTGATCTTTCACTCATTACAATCAAATTTTCACCTAATCATTTTCTTTTCCCGATGCATTGTGCATAGCAGCGGCATTGGGCACAATTGATCAATCAATGGCAGCAAGAGGTAAATTTTCAAACAAACTAGGTTTCATCTTAGCTGCGGCAGGTTCCGCGGTAGGTCTTGGCAATATTTGGGGATTCCCATACGAAGTGGGAGAAGGTGGTGGAGCCGCCTTTGTGGTTATTTACCTGATTTTCTGCTTTTTGCTTTGCTATCCGGTGATGGTCACGGAGATTGCTATCGGACGAAAAACCCAAAAAAATCCGGTCGGAGCTATCAATTCACTTGGCTTCAGGAAGTGGAATTTCGTTGGTAAGCTGGGCCTCTTTAGTGGGGTACTCATTCTCTCATTCTACAACGTAATTGCAGGCTGGGCTTTTGGTTACATTTTTGAGATGGTGACCGGCAATTTTGCCATTGCAGATCATTTTGGGGACTACATCAAGGATGTCTTCAAGGTGGGAGCCTATGGGTTGCTCTTCATGGGAGCCACGGCTTTTGTGGTCTCCAAAGGGGTATCCGGAGGTATAGAAAAAGCTGCGAAACTTCTCATGCCCACGCTTATCATCATGATTCTTTTGATCATTGTATATGTACTCACCTTACCCAATGCAATTGACGGATTGAAGTTTTACCTGATTCCAGATTTCAGTAAGATCACACCAGCGGTGATTTACAATGCGATGGGACAGGCATTTTTCTCATTGTCACTTGGTATGGGCGCTTTGATCACGTACGGTAGCTATGTAGGGAAAGATGATAACATTGTGAGTTCAGCAGCATACATTACGCTCACAGATGTAGGAATTGCCTTTCTCGCTGGATTGATGATATTCCCTCTGATTGGATTTATGAGTGAGGGGTCAATGGAGGGTGCAGGGAGAGGACCGGCTTTGATCTTTGTTACCATCCCTCAAATTTTTGGCTCTATTGGCGGAGGTCTTGGCGTTGCTACCGGTACGCTGTTTTTTGTTTTGCTATGTTTCGCTGCACTTACTTCAACTGTGTCACTATTGGAAGTGCCTATATCTTATGTAGTTGACGAGCTTAAGATTCGCAGAAAAAGAGGCGCCTGGCTGGTAGCTATTTTGATATTTATAATTGGCATTCCTTCGCTGGTGGGGAATGGCTATTCAGAATTTTTCAGTACCAGCTTTATTACTTACAAAGATGGTGGACAAGACACTGATTTTCTGTCTTTTGTGGCCGCTCTGGCGAATGATTCAATCTTACCTCTTGGAGGTTGCCTTATTACCATCTTTACTGCCTATGTTTGGAAAAAACATAACCTGGATGAGGAGCTGTCTCAAGGAGCACCTAAATACAAAGGTTCCATCATTCAGAAATACCTCAATTTTGCGATTTTATATTTTGCTCCGATCGTCTTGGGAACAGTATTTATACTTACGGTATTTTTCAAGTTCTTTGGCATTCAGGTGATTTAAGGCGAGTAAAAAAGAATCATTCCTTGATAAACGACCCAGGATCTTTACCATTAAAGTAGATCACATAGTTACCACGTCTCAGGACAGTCACATCAATTTCGCTCCCCTGCCCTTCCAGAACTAGGGAATTGCCTTTGTCATAGATTTCATAGTGGCTTGCTCTGGAGAGCGTGAGCTTGGTCTTGGCTGATTTAGGCTTAAACTCGACTGGATCTGGATAATGTTCATATTCAATTTCTTGTGAATACAAGTGACTAAAGCGACCACCTGCCGGGAAACTATATTTTACCCGATATTTATTTGAACCCTCCTCTAGTAGTGGAAAATGTGAATAGGCTTGACCTTCATATCTACCACTTCCCTGAATTTCCTCCTGTGACACCCAAATCCCATTGTACAAACGCTCAACTTGAAATTCACCTTTGCCTCGCTCCCCTTTTGTGTACCAGTAAAAAGCAGAGTCACTCAGTGAGATTTCCGAAAACCTAAAAATTGTATGAAAGAGAATTGCCTCTGGATTAATGATAGTAGGTGTGCAAAGAGAATCTGCGTGAAAGATCTTCACTTTTACAGGCGTGAACGGGTCAAAACCAGTAAAATCAAGTTTAATAGCACTTACCTTGTAATTAAGCTCTAAAGAGATATCATTTACCCGAATGTCTTCGATACAAAATGATCTCTTGGTTCGGTTATATGGATTTTGAATAAATAGTGTTTTGTTTTGAAAAACTCCGGCCAGACTTGTTTCCATCTTGCCGGGGGCAGTTGCTTGCCCCCGAGTAAGAAAACAGATCAAGACCAAATGAAAGGCAAATAAGTATCTCATCCGTCGGCAAAAGTCGTAAATATGCAGACACTGCACATTTTATGCCTAAATATTATCATTACAATCGTTGAGAAAAGCGGAAATTATCTAGATCAAGGAAAAAATTGGCGGTTATTCATAATTTCGTTCCAGATGAAGAAAGTAATCAGTAAGACACTGGTACCCCTACTTATTTTTTCCGGCTGTAGCCAAAAAATTGTGTCTTATAATAACCCCAAAGCGGCCTATCAGACTTTTGAAACCTATCTGCTGGTGAGTCCAAAAATGAACTCAAAATTGAGCGAAGAGACCTCACTTGCTTACGAGCTTATTGCCGAGAACATTCAAAAAGAAATGAGTCGTAGAGGCTACGAAAAATCCACAGTTTCTCCTGACCTCACGCTCCGCTACGATCTCACCTCCAGTACAAGAGTAGAAACTACCGTAAATCAGTCACTTTTCTTCCCAGTCTTTCAGGTAAACACCAGGACTATTCATGAGGGTGTCCTTTTGATAGAGCTCTATGATCCTAGAAAGAAATTGGTTTGGCAGGGCAGTTATGATCTTGATCAAGAAAGAAAGGAGAAAAGAGTGAAAAAGGTGATTGAAAACTCCATCCTTAAAATATTTACCACCTACCCTTATCGAGCAGCTCAGCGGTTACCAGATCCGGCACTCACATCACTCAAGAAAAAATAGCATGCAGGATTACGGTTTTTGGTCTCTGGTACCTCCCATCTTGGCTATTGGATTAGCAATAAAGACACGTCAAGTGGTATTTTCTCTGAGTCTTGGGGTATTTGTAGGTCATTGGATCATGCAAGGTGGAAATCCTCTTCTAGGTCTACTTGATACAGTCAGTGCTTTTGTCTTAGTTTTTAAGAGTGAAGGAAATACGCGCATCGTTATTGTTACGCTCCTAATTGGCGCCCTGATTCAGTTAATGAAAAGTACTGGAGGAATTGACGGTTTTATTCACTGGGTGCAACGTAAACTCGAAGGAAAGGCTAATATCAAAGGTCGAATCCAAGCTAGTGCAGCCCTTACCGGCTTCATCATCTTTGTTGAATCAAATATTTCCATCCTGACAGTAGGTACCATCTTCAAGCCCATTTTTGATCTCAATGGAATTCCACGTGAAAAGCTGGCTTACCTAGCAGACTCAAGCTCGGCACCTAGTTGCATTCTTTTTCCCCTAAATGCTTGGGGCGCCTACATTATGGGACTTCTCATGGTATATGATACTGTGGACCCATTTCAGACACTACTTTATTCCATCCCCTTAAACTTCTACGCAATTGTCACGCTGGCTTTTGTCTTTTGGCTCGCCGTGTCAGGTAGGGAATACGGTCCAATGCGCTCATTAACCAATACAACCCCGGTTAAGATCAATAGTAGTTTGGACAAAAACGCTAAGTCTGGATCCCCACTAAATCTGGTATTTCCCATTGCGGTCATGGTGGTAAGTATGCCATTGTTTTTGATCTATAGCGGATGGGAGGAATCTACGACTGGTTCATTTTTGGATCGGGTGTGGAGTAGTATTGGAAGTGGTTCCGGGTCTGCAGCAGTTCTAAACGCTTGCTTTCTCGCATTTTTGAGTGCATCCATTTTATACCGACTTCAAAAGAAAATCAAACTCAAATCTTTTTTTTCCGAGTCTTTCAAAGGCATGAATGACATGATGGTTATGGCGGTGCTGATGGTATTGGCCTTTGCAATCGGTAATGTCTGCAAGGAAATGGGAACAGGTATTTATGTATCAAATGTTACTTCGACCTGGCTGACTCCTGAAGTAGCCCCTGCGTTACTTTTTCTCGTCAGTGCCTTCATAGCATTTGCTACTGGAACATCGTGGGGTACGTTTGCTATCATGATATCTATTGCAGTTCCTCTTTCGATCTCAATTGATGCCAATTTTTACTTGATTATTGCTGCGGTTCTGGGTGGTGGCGTGTTTGGAGACCATTGCTCACCGATCTCTGATACTACACTCATCGCCTCAGTAGCTTCCGGATGTGATCACATAGATCACGTGAGAACGCAGCTACCTTATGCTCTTTTTACAGGAAGTATTGCCATTATCATGTATTTGATTGCAGGATTCGCCTTTTAGGTCATCAAGCCATTTGCTTGATCCGCTTTCAGCTGATAAGATAGAGACGTGAAATTGATGGCGAAAAAAAATGACCAACCCCTAATTACAGTATTTCGAGATGGCATCATCAGAACCGGCTGTTTGTAGCAACTGAGCCAGTTTAAAATCCTCACATGCTGATCTCATCTTATTGGTTCCTACTTTCAGTGCACCCCGATACAAGTATGCTTCCCCAAAATCTTTATCAATGCTGATCGCATTGTTGTAAGACTCCATGGCAACCTTCACATACCCTTGTTGATGAGAAGCGCGAGCAGATAAAAAATGGCCTTGGGCGGAATTTTCATTCAATTCTGTAGCCTTCCCAGCATAATGTAGCACCTGATTGTAGTTGCTTTCACTATAGGCGATTTTTGCTAGGCTCAAGTAGGCGTTGATGTACTTTGGATCTAACTTGATAAGCTGCTCAAAGTCAGCTTTTGCTTTTTCTGACTCTCCTATCTCTTCGTAAGCTCTCCCCCTATTGTACAGCGTCTTGGCATGGTCAGGTTTCGTAGAAAGATAGTTACTGTAAGCAACTATCGCCTTCTCGTAAGCGCCGCTATCGAAGTACCCATCACCCTCGGACGTTTCCTTTGGCCCGCACGACCATACTATTTGAATAAAGAGTAGATAATAGAAATATTTCATAGCTCGCTTTTCAGCATGCAAAACTAGAGATGAATTACTTAGAATGGAGAGGTATTAGACAGCAACATCATTTTCTCTCAATGCACTGTTAAGTGAGGTCTTTTTATCTGTACTTTCCTTTCTTTGGCCGATGATGAGGGCGCACGGTACTTGAAAATTACCAGCAGGAAAATCCTTTGGAATAGTACCTGGAATTACCACTGCGCGTGGTGGCACGTAACCTTTGTATTCGATGGGTTCTGAACCGGTCACATCTATGATTTTAGAGCTTGCCGTAAGTACTACGTTCGCACCCAGCACTGCTTCTTTTCCCACCTTCACACCTTCTACTACAATGCACCTGGAGCCAATGAATGCATTGTCCTCGATGATCACTGGACTTGCCTGCACAGGCTCTAATACACCTCCAATGCCTACGCCACCACTCAAATGCACGTTTTTTCCTATCTGAGCACAGCTACCGACTGTGGCCCAAGTATCCACCATTGTACCTTCGTCTACATAAGCACCGATATTCACATAGCTAGGCATGAGCACGGTACCAGCACTGATGTATGCGCCGTACCTTGCAATTGCGTGAGGAACTACACGCACTCCCAGCTGGTCGTAACCGGACTTAAGTTTGATTTTGTCATGAAATTGAAAAGGACCCACCTCTATCAGCTGCATTTTCATTAGCGGGAAATATAAAATCACGGCTTTTTTTAGCCACTCATTTACTTTCCAACCTTCACCATCAGGTTCTGCAATTCTCCTTTTCCCCCCATCAAGCTCTTCTATTACCGTCTTTATTGCAACTGATACATCTTTGTTTTTCACCAGAGATCGATCTTCCCAGGCTGCCTCAATGAGGTTTTTTAATTCCATTGAATAATGAATATTTACGGGTCATGAATAAAAAGATTGTGATCGCTTCGGTATTAAAACCTGTGGATGACGTACGGTCTTATTGGAAGATTGCACAATCGCTGCGGCAAGCAAATAAATATGAGATTAATATCATAGGAAATGCCTCGAAAAGTATAAAACAAGAATCAAAAATCACTTTTCATGCTCATCGGCTAAGACGTACACAGTACCTAAAGAGAATTGCTATTCGATATTCCATTATTCAAAAAACACTAAGAATTAAGCCTGATCTTTTGATAATCAGCACGCATGAACTGCTGATGTGCGCATTAGTGCTAAAGTGTATCACTGGATGCAAGACAGTGTATGACGTGCAAGAAAACTATGCAAGGAATGCCAGCATGAATGGAGTCTTTACGCAAGTAATAGGTCATCTTATCAGGCTAAAAGAAATTATACTAGCTCCCTTCATAGATCAGTTTTGGCTTGCTGAGAAATGCTACGAAATGGAGTTGTCTTTTACTTGTAACAAAAGTCTGATAATTGAAAATAAGGCACTCGTACAAGAAAAAATTCCGCGCAGCTTCCTGAAGATGAAGGCCCTTTTCAGCGGGACAATTTCAGAATACAGTGGCGCTAAAGTTGCCATGCAGTGGATGCAATTTCTCCATTCAAAATATGAAAAGTTTGAGGGAATATTCATTGGACAGATTCACAGCCAAGCACTTCTTAGATGGCTAAAAAAAGAAGCACAAAAAACCAACAAGATTCAATTGATCTGCACCACTGATCCCATGCCTTATGAGCAGATTCTAGAAAAAATTTCGTGGGCCAATCTGGGAATCATCTCCTACTTACCCAACCAGATCAATGAATCAAAATTTCCAACTAAGCTGTACGAGTATTCCAGATATAAACTTCCCTATCTGGTTCAGGAAGATACTAAATGGCAAAAAGAGGGAAGCCGATTAGGAGGGGCTATTCCCGTTGATTTTAAAGGACCACCTGGTGAAAAGTATCGTATCAAGCACGAAGCTTTCGAGTCTTTGTTCCCATCTACATATCCCACAGAAGATACCTGGGAGTCATAATCAATCAATCTCATATTATCAACTGATATTTTACTTAATTAAATTTAAAATACTCATTATCAGCTATTTTACATATCATTTATTTATCGTTCTAAATATATTTTTAGATTAGACTAAAAATATATTTAGCTTTGCTCTCATAAATTATGTAATGCAACAGCTCAGCTACACTGAAGAAAACTATTTGAAAGCCCTCTATCACCTTTCCCAGGGTGGTGAGGATTTAGTTAATACAAATTCGCTTGCTGATAGTATGGATACTACTGCAGCCTCGGCAAATGATATGATGAAGCGACTGTCACAAAAAGGCTTGATTGGACATCAGAAATATAAAGGAGCCTCTCTCCTATCTGAAGGAAAAAATATTGCCTTAAGGATCATTCGTAAGCACCGTCTTTGGGAAGTATTTCTTGTACAGAAGCTAAATTTCAGATGGGACGAAGTACATGAAATCGCTGAGCAGCTTGAGCATATACAGTCGCCTCTTCTCATCCAAAAACTTGATGAATTTCTCGGCCATCCTTCTATTGATCCGCACGGTGATCCCATTCCAGACGAGCACGGCACAATGAAAGAAGTAAGGAAGATTTCACTGGCTGAATCAAATGTTGGAGATAGAGGCTTAGTAGTAGCTGTAAGCGATGACAACTCTGAACTTCTCCAGCATCTGGATTCCATCGGTATAGAACTAGGTTGTGTAGTTGACGTGCAGGAAAGGGTTGCTTTTGATCATTCACTTTCTCTCAAAGTGGGTGGCGACCAGGTACGCTTCATTTCGAAAACGATTGCCGAAAATTTATTAGTGACCATCTTAGATACATGACTTTTCTACGCGCCATAGCCCTACTGATTGTACTAACTTCAATGAGTGCATGCGTCTCAGATAGAAGCGAGGAGACCAGCAAGCTGCATGTAGTAGCGACCACAGGTATGCTTTATGATGCCCTATTAAATATCGGTGGAGACAGCTTGCATGCAGACTACATTATGGGGCCTGGAGTTGATCCACATCTCTATAAAGCCACTCAAGGCGATCTGCAAAAAGTAAAAAACGCAGACCTTGTCATTTACAATGGCTTATATCTGGAAGGAAAAATGACAGATATTTTGAAAAAGCTGGGTCAGCAAAAACCTGTAAAAGCAGTAGCCGAAGCAATCCCCCCCGGCCAACTCATGGTGCAAACTGGTTCCGCAGGGACAATTGACCCTCACGTCTGGTTTGACGTCAGCTTATGGAAAAAAGTAGTAATGCAAATAGCAGCAGCGCTGCAGGAGGTTGATCCAGGGAATAGCGCATTCTACGAAGGCAACTTGCAATCATATCTGACAAAGCTTGATGACTTGGATAAATTGGTCAGAGATCAATTGTCGGAAATCCCGACACAGCAAAGGGTTTTGATCACTGCACATGATGCCTTCGGCTATTTTGGAAATGCCTACGGCATCCGAGTGGAAGCAGTGCAAGGTATGTCTACGGTTGCGGATTTTGGACTGAAAGACATTGCAGAGCTCATTGATCTTATCATAAGCAACAATGTGAAAGCTGTCTTTATGGAAACCAGTGTTTCCGATAGGTCAATTAAAGCCGTGATTGCCGGCTGTCGTGAAAAGGGACACGAGGTAAATATGGGCGGATCCTTGTATTCAGATGCGATGGGAGCCCCTGGCACTGCTGAAGGTACATACATCGGTATGTTTCAAAAAAATGTTGAAACAATGGTATCCGCCCTGAAATGAGTACTGAAAAGACCATCATTTCGGTTGATGATCCAGCCTTGGAGGTACACGACCTTACAGTCAGCTATGATAAGAAGCCGGTACTTTGGGGAGTTGATTTTACTGTACCTAAGGGAGCGCTTTGTGGTATCATAGGCCCGAATGGCGCTGGAAAATCTACGCTAGTTAAATCAATAATGAACCTCATTGAGGTCAGCTCTGGCTTTGTGAAACTCTTTGATCAAGAGCTCGACAAAGTGCGCAAGCAAGTCAGCTATGTCCCGCAGAGAGAATCTGTTGACTGGGACTTTCCTGCTTCGGTGATGGATATTGTACTCATGGGTAGGTATTCAAGATTAGGACTATTTAAAAGACCCAGAAAGGCAGACAAGGACGCTGCACTCAAAGCACTGGAGATGGTGGGTATGGAGAAATTCTCAAAAAGGCAAATCTCTCAGCTTTCCGGCGGTCAGCAACAGCGGGTGTTTTTAGCAAGAGCACTAACGCAAGATGCAGAAATCTATCTACTAGACGAACCTTTTGCAGGCGTAGATGCTGCGACGGAAAAGGCGATAGTAGGCATTCTAAAAAATCTATGCAACGCAGGAAAAACTGTGATTGTGGTTCACCACGATCTACAATCGGTAGAGTCCTATTTCTCATGGGTCCTCATGCTCAACCTAAGATTGGTAGCATCGGGCCCTACTCAGGAAGTATTCACTCCTGCACTTCTTGAAGAAACTTACGGTGGTAAATTGACACTTCTCAGCGAGGTAGGCGACTTGATGCAGAAAGGAGCATTCAACGCACGAGAAAAGCAATAGTACCTATGGAGCTTCTGATTGATTTCTTTTCGTTCGAATACGCAAACATCAAATATGTGATTTTTGGCAGTATCCTGCTCTCAGTCAGCTCCTCAGTAGTGGGGTGTTTCACATTTGTGCAGAAAAAATCACTGGTGGGTGATGTGATATCTCACGCTGTACTCCCTGGAATCTGTATCGCCTTCCTGGCTTCTGGAAGTAAAGATCCTTTCTTTCTCATCTTCGGCGCTTTTGTTACAGGCTGGATTTCCATTGTTGCTATGGAAAAGATCACCAAAAACACAAAGATTAAAGAGGATGCCGCAACAGGGCTTTCACTTTCCATATTCTTCGGGATTGGAATCGTACTTATGACCTATATCCAGCAATCCGGAAATGCCGCCCAAAGTGGATTAGACACTTTCTTATTTGGTAAGGCAGCAGCACTAGTGGGGAAAGACCTGATAGCGTTCAGCATTGTGGCTACTCTTGCCCTGCTCGTGGTTATGATCTTTTACAAAGAACTGAAGCTAATCAGCTTTGATCCCCAATTTGCCAAGGTCAACGGGCTGCCTGTGCGAAGACTAGAACTGTTGCTAACGTCAATCACCGTTCTGGCGGTGGTAACCGGAATTCAGGCCGTTGGTGTAGTTTTAATGGCTGCAATGCTTATCACTCCGGCAGCTGCGGCAAGATTTTGGACAGATAGGTTTCACAAAATGATTATGCTGGCTGGCTTTTTTGGTGCCTTTTCAGGTATTTCGGGTGCGTTCGTTTCTTTCGCTGCTCCGGGAATGCCTACCGGGCCATGGATGGTCATGATCTTATCAGTAATCGCATTACTTTCTTTCTTTCTAGCACCAAACAAGGGCATCCTGATTAAGCTCCTGAGAAGGATAAGTATACAAAGACAACTACTTGAGGAAAATATGCTCAAAGCATTTTATAGAATAGGAGAAAATAGCGGAGACCATTTTGAGAGAGTGAGTAAGGGTGACTTGCGGCTTATTCGGAATTTTTCCTCCGTGCAGCTAAAAAAGGGTCTAGGCAACCTGCGGCGTAGCGGGTACATAAAGGAGGATCAAGGTCTATTGCTGCTGACGCAAGAGGGCTTTGACAAAGGCAGGAGAATCACAAGACTCCACAGGCTTTGGGAACTGTACCTTACCAAGTACCTAAGAATTGCTCCAGATCACGTTCACGAGGATGCCGAAACAATTGAGCACGTAATTACTCCTGAAATAGAAGTCAGGTTGGAGCAACTATTGAACTATCCTGAAGCTGATCCGCACAAAACGCAAATACCATCGATATAGATGGATGCATTCTGGATCATATTGACGGGTACATTAGTTGCAGGTAGCTGTGCTTTGGTAGGATCTTTCCTGATCTTGAAAAAGATGACGATGGTGGGAGATGCAATTTCTCATGCAGTGCTGCCTGGTATTGTGATTGCTTACTTTGTAGCCGGAAGTCTGCAGTCTGTCTGGTTACTGATTGGCGCAGGGTCTTTAGGACTACTCACCACTTTTTTGATTGAATTTTTTCACCAAAAGGGTAAACTACAAACAGATGCCTCTATTGGGGTCACGTTCACGTGGCTATTTGCATTGGGCGTAATTCTGGTTTCTTACTATTCGGGAAATGCGCACATAGATCAGGATTGTGTACTCCACGGCGAAATTGTGTACGTTCCTATTGATATGGTTTTCAGCAAAAGCGGCACGCCAATAATGCCTAGATCGGTACTAATCACTGGCATTGTTTTCATCATCGTCGCCTTATTTATCCTACTCTTTTACAAAGAGCTTCTACTTACCACTTTTGATTCATTATTTGCAAATGCGATTGGTATTTCCACCAGCACATGGCATTACCTACTAATGGGTCTGGTATCACTTACTACCGTGGCTTCTTTTGAATCTGTAGGTGCCATTTTGGTAGTTGCATTTTTAATTGCTCCCGCAGCGTCTGCTTATTTACTCACCCAAGACCTAAAAAAGATGTTGATTCTTGCCTTGCTCTTCGGTTTTACGAGTGCTTTCGGCGGCTACTATCTCGCCGTAATACTAGATAGCTCCATTGCAGGTGCCATGGTAACTGTGGCTGGATTCATTTTCTTGATATGCTATCTGGCAATAGTCTTACGGAAGTAGCATAAGGATTGACTGAGCAATGTCCTTTACAGATCACTCAAATTGTTCTTTTATGATCTTACGCAGCATTTCTACTGTGAGCGGTTTTTGCAAAAAGTCCTTAAGGTGTTTATGATTCTTGGCTCTATCCGCATCATCGGGATTTAGACTGGTAGTTAGCATTGACAAAATGATTCGCGATTGCTGCTCTTCCGGTAAACTTTCATATGCTTCAAGGAAGTCCCAACCAGACATCCCCGGCATATTGATATCCAGAAAAATGATACCGGGCCTAGGGTACGCTTTTAAAGTGCTATGATCACCCGTACAGCTTAAAAAATCCAGTGCATCTCTTGCCGAGGTGCAAACCTCGATGTGACAGTTTAGACCACTACTGCGTATGATTCTCTCATGAATGAAATTTGTTGCATCATCATCATCTACCAATAAAATACAACTTAACCCCTCTACCACCATACCTATTTATGTTTCCTTTAGCTGTAGTAAATATAGTTTTTGAACCTAAGTTGTTCGGATTACACGAATTAGATTTCAAAAAAAATGAGACACAGACTCGAAATCTCGTGACCTGAGTCAGGAGTAAAATTGCCTCTGATCTGCTCGTGGATATCGCGTTCCTAGTTACCTATGCAAGACAATCACGCGAGAAGATGACAAGCTTCTATTGGGTCTGTCGATCTTTATCAGATACAAACCGCTTGGAATGTCTCTTGTATCCACTATAGCAGAAGATATTTTACGATCTATCTCGCCGCTCAAAACCGATCTTCCCGATTGATCATACAATGACCATGTAGTGGTGTTTGAAGAGGCTTCTCCCAACTCAATGGTGAATTGGTCATCAGAGGGATTAGGGAAAATTTCTACTTGAGTAGAAAGGTCCTTTGTGCTAAGTGCAGTTTCCAGCGTCAAGGAGACATCTACTGATGCAGCTTGATAAATATCTTTCGTATTTAGATCCTGCGCGAATGCTATGACTCGTAATGCACTTCCGTTCATTAATCCACTGATGGCCCATGTCGTATCAAAATCCAACGTGCGACCACTAATCAAAGGGCCCCTTACATATTTTCCAGCTCCATTAGGTAGGAGTTTACGAAGTGTATTCTGTAGAATGGTTCCTGAAGGTAATGCTTCTACATCCTCAGAAAGTACGATCTCAGGCTCAACAATCGCCAAAAACAAACCGATTTCATTGCCAGGTCCAAATGCCCTAAGCGTCCGGTAATCCGTATCGATAAGCAACGCGTCATCTACTTCGGAGGCCGTAACTGTGATTTCAAATCCTGGTGTATTCAGCTTAGCATTATTCAATCTGGCTTTCGTGAGCGCTAGTTGCGGGTTATCATCTGCAATAAGGGTTGGGGTTCCTGATATGGCAAGACTCGGCACATCATCAACCCCGTAAAAAGCTGTTTTTGCATTTGCATCACTGCTTACTCTTGCATTAAGTGGATCCAGACGTGCCTGATTTTTAAGGTCTGTAAAGTAATTGATCGTCAGAATGTCATTTCCGCTGAAAGCAGCATCTGTGCGGATGGTTTCGAGGAACTGAACACTTGCATTATCCAGTGAAGAAGAAAACACTTCCTGAAGCACGATCTGATCTCGACTATATATTTCTAAATTATCAAAGCCAAAACCAGTAGTACTTTTTGTGCCACCCTGACCAGCCAGAGCAATCCTGAAGCGGACAAATGCTGCACTAACATCCAAAGGTGCTATGGCCTCTTCCCAGCCACTTTGTCCTGCCCACGCATAACCTGCGGTATTATCTGCTCCCGGTCCAAGAGACTCACCAGGAGCACCATCGCCACCGGTAAAAACTTGCGTACCGGGGGCGCTTGAGGTACCGTCATTGTTATACCACCCAGGTGTTGAACCAAGTCCCTCGCCTTGCGCTTCCAACATACTATTGTAGGACCCCACAATGTCCCAGGTGCGTCCATCATCTACTGTAAATTGTAAAACCGCTCCATCACGTGTAGATTCAAAACTTTCATACCGATCAAAACGGATCGTAGGTGCATTCAAATTAGTCAGATCAAAGGATGGAGAATAAATAAACGAGATTTCTCCTTCTTCCGTGGTATTGTAATTCGAGTAAACGCTATTTCCAAAGCCCTGTGGCAGTTCTGGTGCATTGCCATCGGCAAGCCAGGAAGTAAAAAGCGTGTCTTCCTTTGCATCATTGAGCGTACGGTTTTCACGCCACCATCCATCTTGCGGCGTTGCTAAATTCACGGTCTCAAAAGTCTCTAGGTAGGCATTTGAATTATTGATACCGGTTATATGTGGTAAAACATTCATTATACGGGTACGAGATACATCACATCCAGCATTGGTTGTCATACGTAGAACAGCCTGATACTGACCAGAGGTGGCGAAATCATAATTGAAAGTGATTGGAAATGCACCGGGTATTGAATCTTGAAATGCTGTGTCACCATCAATTAAAAAGAAAAACGCATCTATCTCAAGGTCATTCAATGCTGCATTGTCTTGAAAAACTGTGATGTCAGTACCCAGCGGACTACCAACAGTCAAACCGACCCAGGAAAAAGCAGGTATAGGTTCTTGGCCAACCGTGACTTGCTTACTAAGCGATACTGCGGAACAAGAGGTAGCAAAAGTTGCCGATGGACTTGCACCAGGGACGTATTCTACTTCTACCCCAAATGTGAGCGTAGTTTCGCCCGGATCTAATAATTGCGAAAAGAAATTCCCTCCGGCTGATCCCATTTGCACCTGAGGATCACCTCCATTTACTGTCCAGGTAAATTGATAGTTTTCTTCATCTTCATCCTCCATTTCTACAAACACCTCCACAGCCGATGAAGCACAGGAATTCGCTACCACTATGGCGTCCACTACATTGTCAACAATGGTGCCTTTCATCTGCGGTAGTGGATTCACAATGATCGATTTTCTGAAAAAATGCTCACAACCATTTACGTTTCTATATTGATACTCAATTAAAAAAGTATCTCGGGCAGCAAACTGATTCCCCAAAAGTTCGGCAACATTAATCGTTGCCTCTCCATTGTTTGTTGGGACCGGCTGCCCATCTCTAAGGAATCGATTCACCTGACCCTCAGTCAACGACAGGGTATCATCAGGAAAAATTTCTAATCCTCGTAAAGTGATGTTTCCGGGACCTCCCGGCGTGTAGCAGAACTCTTGAAAATCATCAAAGGACGCTTCGTCTTCCCCGGATAGTTGTATACTGAAGTTTACGTTTGGATTTGGAAAAATCGTTAAGGTCTCTACGATGGTATTCTGGCAGCTCGTATTAAGTCCTTGGTAAGTAAGTTGAGGATCGGTGTATTCAATCGTAATTTCATGATAGGTAGTATCTCCACCTACACTTCTTAGAATCCCATCAAAATCAGTGTACACATTCCCACCAGCACTTTCATGCAGCGTCTGCAAGTCTAAGTCAGTGGATGAAGGAAGCGAGGCACTGCCTGAGCCATTATTGATTCCAGTCACACTCCCGCTGCTATTGCTAGAGATAATAATCCAGCTATTCACATTAGCGGGATCAATAGCTGCGCCGGGTACTACCAGCGCAGTATTATTGTCAGACAAGCCAAGGGCTGGGTTTGCATCATCTGAGCAAAACTCAAAAGCTGCGGCACCAGATTCACCATCCATCGTCATCTCAAGGTCGGGAAGAGGCTGCAAACTGTGCGTCTCTGAAATGCTAGATTGGCATCCATTGGGATCCGTCACGGTGAGATTTACCGTAAATTCTTCTGCGGAAAGTGGGAAATTGAAAGCGTTACTGCCTACTACTTGCTGACTCACTGAACCAATACTCCAATCGAAAGTATAACCTGAATAGTCTGTTTCAAGCGTATTTTCACCTGCTTCAGGATCTACGAGTTCCACGGTTGCGTCTATGTTCGTGCCATCGTTACAGAAGTTTGACAGACGAATCACATTACTTAGTCTGCCGGATGCAAGATCAGAAGTAGGTAAAGCAGCTACCCTTTCTATATCGTAAAACTCTGCCTCCGGATTGACTCGCAATACCGCGTCGACGCTATTATCGCACCCTGATACTGGATCAGTATACGTAAAGGTCACGGTGATCTCCGATTGATTCAGGAAAATACCTGCATCACCTGTAACTGCCCCTCCAATGGTATTTTGATTGGTATGATAAGCATTGTGCTCGTTTTGCGGACTAAAGGCGGCCGCTCCATTGCTTGTGGTAAGTCCGCCAAGCTCAGAACTTGAGAATGCACCAGAAGTAACAGGAGTTCCATCTGCCAACGCCCCTTGCAGTGTGATTCCTACCTCTTCGTAGCAAAATTGCTCGTCACCTGGAGTGAAACCAGCAACATCAGCGCCGTTCACCAAAATTGTAATTTCAGGGTCAGCATACACGGTCACTACTTTATTTGTGGAAGCTTCACAGGTGGTGACCGGATCTATATAGGTCAGTGTTACTACGTGAACTGTTGGCTCACCGCCGACCGGTTGTGGGCCCCCAAATACTGCATCATGTAATGACTCAAAGTCCAGATCTGGATTACCAGAAAAGGTAGATCCTGAAATTTCGGGAGCTGGTGTGGTCTCGGTATATGAATTGACGGTAGAGGTAGACAGACTCGTGGCTCCTGTTAACACCTCCCCTACTTGGAAAGCACCTGACATGGAATTAACTCCTAATGTAGTCCCATCATCCGAAATAATGCGGGCTGTTTCTCCGCTTATCGAACCGGATATAGTTTCACCGAGGATATAAGTACCACTGGTAATTGTATACACAATATCAGCAGTCCCTTGATCAGCTGCCAAGAAAGTACTTTCAAAGTATGAATCTACCTGATGAGTAATATCACTTTCTGCTGCTGGACTGGTACCAGCAAATAGTGCTACGTTCAGGACTTCTCCATCATTTCTACAAAATATATCTCCAAAAGGAAGTGCAGTATTTTCATCTCTTATGGAAAGATTATCCTGGGGAGAGACATCTACTCTGACAAACGTACTTACACTTTCAGTACCCTCAAAAACATCATTGTCTGTGAGTTGAATCACTTCGAAATATCTAGAAATGGTGCCTGTAGGGTTTAGACCGGAGAGACCAAGGTCAGAAAAAGTACCGATTCCATTTTCATTGGCAGGTAAAATATCTCCTCTAACTCCATTGACGTCAGACTCGTACCATCTGAATTCGCGAGCTCCGGTAAACGTAATTTCATCCGCGACGAATGTGAGATCAGATTCCAATTGATCCACACAAAGAGAGAAGTAATGGTCTACGCTGTTGTCCGGCATTGAACCCAGATTCAAATCAGTGAAATCAGGTGTTCCATTGGCACTGGAACTGTTGTCTGAAATTACTGTAGGCTGAGGTTGAATGGCGTGCACTGTAAGTGTTACTTCAGTTGCCATTTCACTCTCACAACCCGGAAAACCAGCATTTAATCCTTCATTCTCATGATCATACCTGGTGACATAATAAGTGTAGACATCATTGATACCGTCATCATTCCGGTCTTGAACTAAACCACCAGCCGTAAATAGTTGTGTACTGGGGTCATTTTTCGGATCATCGAGCAAATTCTGCGTCATAGATCCTCCATTTACCAGCACTGCAATCGTATCATTCTTTGTCTGATCTTCATACCAAACATAGCCATCCATACCTGCACTAGCGATATGCTCAATATTTTCGAGCATTGATGCCTCACTAACATGATAAGAAAGTGTGCTCATTTCAAAGTCGCTGATTGAAACATCTTCTGGTTGATCCCATCCTACCACGAATACAAAAACTGGATCACCGTTGCACCCTGCAAAATTGGAGCTTCCATTAATATTTTCAGTCTTTGATACTGTGTATCTGAATGAATTACTGTTTGCTTCGGAGATCAATCTCGGAACATCAATACTATTTCCTGGTAGCGCGTATTGGGTACGGAATGATACACCATTAGCAGTTGCGGTACTTGACCTATTGGTAATGGTTGTGTTGTTTGCAAAGGAGTAATTCGAAAGCCTCAGATTTAGGGTAAGAGTGTCGTTAGATAACGAATAAACATAGCCAAATGCGGTCTCAGGAGTAGTGTCATCTGTGAGCAACTCCACATCATCTCCGTAATTAAAGGCCCCTGTTATGGTTGTGACCTGAAACTCATAGAGAAAACCGCTTCGCACCTTTCCGGCTATTTCCTCTAAAGAATCGTAGTATTCTGTCTGTTCAACCACGTACTCCTCGCCTTGGTTGAGTGGGTCTAGCATTATGTTATCAGGATCTACTCCCGCACCAGACTTGGGAATGCAATACTCAAAAATGAACGATAAACCCTGATCAGCTTCTTCTGGGAAACTTCCTAGCATGACAACCGGTTCATCTGGAATCGGATACACATTGATAAGGACCTGCCTGAAATCCGACTCGCATCCAGTACCATCGGTGGAGGTAAAGTAAAAGGACGTTGCCTGCTCTACCAATCTACCACCTGCACTTAATGTAACTCCTACCTGGTCGGGACTGACCTTGGTACTACCATTTAGCGCTGAGATGAGCTGAAAGTCATCATTATACCATCTGATAAAATTGGAGTTATCAGTTGCGAAAGCAATTCCAGAAGCATCGTCACGCTCGCAAAACTCCAATAGATACCCCTGTGCATCTACGTTCAAATCAGGGCTGGTTGCTGAGACT
>JBCCLV010000071.1:0-21006 GCA_039026695.1 Bacteroidota bacterium | reverse complement strand
CCAGTATTTACGATCCATGGCCGACTCATCGAAGCAAACACAAAGTGCGATTTCTTCAGATCCTGGTTGCTTTTATAAGCAAAAGCGGTTGCGGTATCATCAAAATTGATTGGTGCTCTTTGCATAATTTTGAAATCGAGCGCAAAGATAGCGAAGAGGTTCACACTGAATTCCGGAAAACTTCATGAAAAATCAACTCCCTGACTATGTCCATTTGACTTCAGATGTGTCCCAAACTGTGGCACACGTATTCAAAGTGTTTCGTCCGGACAAAGTAGGAATTTTGGTAGATGAGAATACAAAGCAATATTGCCTAGCGCAACTGGATGTTGAGCCGACTTTGATAATAGAAATTGAAAGTGGAGAGATTAACAAGAACCTAGATACCTGCGAGAGAATCTGGCTTCAAATGACTGAAGCCGGTTTTTCACGAAAAAGTCTATTGATTAATCTTGGAGGAGGCGTTATTGGGGATATGGGAGGTTTCTGTGCTGCTACTTACAAACGTGGCATTGCTTTCATCAATGTTCCCACAACGCTTCTGGCACAGGTAGATGCCAGCGTAGGGGGTAAGCTTGGGGTTGACTTTCATAAGTTGAAGAACCACATAGGTGTGTTTAAAGAGCCTGAGGCAGTAATAGTAGACCCAGGGTTTCTTCAAACGCTACCCAAAAGGGAACTATATTCAGGATTTGCTGAGGTAATAAAGCATGCGCTTATTTATGATGTAGATCACTGGAACTATCTCAAGCAAACAAGTCCAGAGAATCTTGACTGGGAAAAAATCATACTGAGATCCATTGAAATCAAACACAAAGTGGTGTCAGAAGATCCGATGGAATCAGGTTTGAGAAAAATTCTAAATTTTGGTCATACGCTGGGTCATGCATTGGAATCTTATTGGCTTCCGACCGAGCATCGTTTGTTACATGGTGAAGCAGTAGCCTTAGGTATGATCTTGGAAAGTCACCTTTCAATGCAAAAAGAATTCATACCAAGAGAAGATTACGTTGAGATTCGGACATATATCGAATCCCTTTATCAACTACCTAAAGATCTTCCAGAATTGATTGATCTGAAAATACTCCTGTCTCAGGATAAAAAGAATAACAATGGCAATGTGAATTTCTCTCTTTTACAGCGTATTGGCAGTGGAAACTATGACATCATAGCCAATGAAGATGAGATCTCCGAAGCGTTACTGCATCAGTAATTAGATGAAAAGATCGTCTTGGTTGACAACTTCGTCTTGAGAAATAGTAGGCTTTACATCTTTCCTTTTATTCACTTTCTTAGGAGTCGTAAATAAAAATGCCAATGTTCCTATTGCAACTGATGCGATGATTGTACCTATGGTTTTTGAGAGTGACATTATTAATTTATTAGACAACTTTGTTACGAAAAAAGTTGGTGCAATGTTGATGCCAAAACAAAAAAACCTTGAGGATTCGACTAAATAACTTTAATGGGAGGCTAGAAGGTGAGATCCACCTATCCCCCTCTAAAAGCGAAAGCAATCGGGCATTGATTATAAATGCTCTAGCCGGAAGCAAGACCAAGCTCTGCAACCTTTCCGATGCACGCGATACAGAAACCATGCAGCAGCTTTTGTCTTCCAAGGAGCAAGTGCTAGATGTGAAAGATGCTGGGACTACTATGCGTTTTTTGACATCCTTTTTGGCAATTAAGGGTTCTGGGCAAGTGCTCACGGGAACCGAAAGGATGAAAAATCGTCCCATAGGACCTTTGGTTGAGGCCCTACGGGAAATTGGCACTACCATCACCTACGAGGGTGAGGAAGGGTATCCACCGATGAGGGTCTCGAGGTTAAAGGATCAGCTAACGGCCCATTTGGCGCTTCCCGGAAATATTAGTAGCCAATACATCAGTTCTTTGATGATGATTGCTCCAGCTTTACCAAGCGGCCTTACCATTCAGCTTACTACTGAAATCTTCAGTAAGCCCTACATTGAGCTTACCGAATCTCTGATGCAAAGCTTTGGGGCCCAGGTTGTATTTAATGGAAATACTATCACCGTTGAGGCCAGCCCGTACGTTGCGCCCTTGGAATATAGCATAGAAGGGGATTGGTCTGGAATTAGCTATTGGTACAGCTTCATTGCTTTAGCTCAGCCGGGAAGCAAGCTTTTCATTCCCACAGTTCGAGAAGATTCCAGACAAGGAGACCGGGTGATTAGAGATATTATGCAGCCTTTGGGCGTAGATACCTCTTTCGAGAAGGATGGCGTAACTCTTGAGAAACAAATCAACAGCGCTTCTGAACTCACGCTCGATTTCAAAAATTGTCCAGATTTGGCTCAAACTGTGATGGTTGCTGCCAGCGCGCTTGGAACAACCCTACATATGACAGGCCTGGAAAGTCTCAAGATAAAGGAAACAGATCGCGTGGCAGCTATGAAAGCAGAGTTGGCAAAGCTGGGTGCAGTTCTTTCTGAAAATGGCGAAAACTGGTTGTTGACGCCAAGTCGAAATCTGCCGGAAGAAATTTCAGTGGCCACTTACGAAGACCATCGAATGGCGATGGCATTTGCGCCATTATGCCTCTTGATGGATGTAGAAATTGAGGATGATAGTGTGATAAAAAAATCTTATCCAGGTTTTTGGAAACAGCTAGTGAAGCAAGGAGTCAAGATTGATAAAATTGACTAAGTCTAGAATTGCCACTTTAATAAATTTCTAGGATTTGGTGTTCTCTTCCGTGAAAAGAGAAACTATCTCCTACTTTCTTGCTCATCATGGCTTTAGCTATTGGCGCCTGTTGGGAAATTACGAATACCTTCTGACCATTGAAGCTTATCTCGCCTAGGGCGGCAGAAATCAGGTAAGACTGTGATTTTGTCACTACTAAGGCTCCGTTTTTCACTGCCTTAAAAAGCGTGTCCCTCATCTGCTCAATTGCAACTTTTTGTTTCTGTAAAATGCTTAATTGATCTAAAAGCTTTGTTCGCTCTTGTATAATCATCTCACGTCCTGTTTCGTATTTGTCGCCCATGCTGCTCTTCGTTTCATTTTGAGCATCCTCGCTTATTTGAGCGATTTCTCTTTGTATCTCTGATATCCTGGCACTTAGTTGTTCTAAGCAGGTATCTATTAGCTTCTTTTTGTTCATCACTTTAATTTGTAAAACGTGAGGGCAAAAGTGATCAACCCAGACTTCTGATGCCATCCAACACCTAGTAGCATTTATCAGTTTTTATTTTCCAAGGAAAGATGGATCTCGGGAGATGATATTTGATACTTCGTATACGGATAAAAGGACTACACGGAAAATTAATGAAGCCGTAGGATTACCCTTTTCATGGAAAGAGCGATGGAAGTATGGGGGAATTGGTTCAAAAAGAATGGTGATCAAGGATATCAGTGCTGAGTACAAAAAGTACATGAAAGCTGCGCATTACTTGTCGAATGCCAATATCGAGCTCCGTCCCAAGGGGATCATTATCCATTTTAAACATAAGCTGGAAAGTTATGCTTGGATCATGCCTTACGCTGCGCTTTCAATCGAAAGGAGTGATGAGTTTGTGTTGAAAGCGGCGGGAAGATTTATTTCTTTCCATCAAGAGCTTGATCAAAAGTTTATTGTGAAACTGATGAATAGGTGGGATGCTTATGAGCGATTATAAATAAGACTGGGAAAAGAATTTTAAACTACAAACCCAGACGCTGGCTGATTCTTGGCTCTTATGACTAGATTTCTAAAGATTCTCTTTTAAACTATAAGTTCTTAGAAAAGCGAAGCTTTCATTATGCCTTCCTTCTTCACTCTGTAAAAAACCTTATGTACGTCAAATTCTGGTTCTTTGTCTGGCCACAAGGGCTTGTAAGTACCATCCTCTCGCATCTCGTACGCATTTACATTGTCTTGCAGATTAAATGACAATATATTGATTGCCTGCTGTTTTAGCAGTTGGTCTTGGAGGATGAAAAGCGATTCTAACCGACTGTCAAAAGATCTTACCATCATATCAGCACTCCCGCAATATACTTTTGGATTCCCATTTTGATGGAAGTAAAAAATTCGTGAATGTTCGAGGTATTCGCCTACTATAGACCTAACTATAATATTCTCACTAAGTCCTGATCTTCCCGGCCTTAGACAGCAGATTCCTCGCACGATCAACTTTATGGGAACACCAGCTTGCGAAGCTTCATACATCGCATAGATCACATCTTTATCCTGAAGAGAATTAATCTTTACAACAATTCCACTGGGAAGTCCTGCCACTGCATTTTCTCGCTCTTTGGCGATCAGCCTAATAAGTTCTTTGCGCATGTAGGTAGGTGCTGTAATCAAGGTATCATATTCCTCCGGCATGGAATGGCCGGTGATTACATTGAAGAACTCCTGAACATCATTAGCGTAAGCTTCATTAGACGAAAGCAGGCCCAGATCGGTATATAGGCGTGAGGTAGATTCGTTGTAATTTCCGCTACTCATGTGTACAAAGCGAGAAACCTTGTCACGTTCTTTTCGCACGATTAGCAACAACTTGGTATGGGTTTTTAAAGAACCCACACCGTAAATCACAAAACATCCAGCTTTTTGCAGCAATTGTGCTTGACGCATGTTGTTTTCCTCGTCAAATCTGGCTTTGACCTCAAAAAGTACTGAGACGTGTTTTCCATTTTCTGCTGCTCTAAGCAGTGCTTCCACCACTCGTGATTCCTTGGCGAGCCGATAAATAGTAAGCTTGATGGAAAGAACATTCGGATCATCTGCCGCTTGATCAAGTAAATCAAGGAGCGGCTCGATGGTATTGTAAGGGTGGTGTAAAAGGATATCGCGCTCCTTTAAGATTTTGAACATATCCTGATCTTCCAAATCAGTCATGCTAATAGGAGGAATGGGATTGGGCCTTAGAGGCTTATAGTCGTCAAACTCTCGGTGATTTACGATTTGCCACAGACAGGTAGAGTCAATAAGCGATCCATTTGATGAAGTGAAGATATTTTCGTCTCCTATTTCGTATCTCTTTTTCAGCTGTTTTATGAGCCAGCTACTGGAACCTTCTTCCACTTCCAGGCGCACTACCCTTCCCGTCTTTCTCGTTTTGAGCTTCTTCCTCATTTCCTCGAGAAAATTGGCCTCAATATCCTCAGATTCTTCTAAGGTAAAATCACCATTTCTTGTAAGCCGAAATAAGGAGCTGGAGATTACATCTACATTCTTAAAAATTTTGTCAAAATGTACCCGTACAATCTCCTCTATTGGAACGAAAATCATTCTATCCTTGACCTTAATTTCATAAAATCGGGGAAGATTTTGCGGTAGTTGGATAAATGACATCTTCTTCTTTTCCCGGGAGCGTAGTGCTTTGGTCACCACACCAAAAATTAGGATGTTATTCATCAAGACTGGAAAAGAATGGTATGGATCAAAAACCATCGGGGTAAGCATTGGGAAAATGGTCTTTTCAAAATACCGGTTCGCAGATTCCTTCTGCTTTGCAGAAAGCTCCTTGTATCCTTTTATCGCAAACTCATGTGCATCAAAACTGGGCGTTAAACCATGATAAAGATCGTCTTTGCGCTGCTTAAGTGCTCTGTAACCTTCTAAAAGCTCGTTTTTGAATGGTATTGCACGCAATCCTGAGTAGTCAATCCGATCATTTCCAAAGTCTAAATAATTATAAAGACTGCCAACACGGATCATAAAGAACTCGTCTGCATTGCTGGCCGTTATCGCAATGAACTTTAACCGTTCAAACAGGTTGCGTTGCTCTTTTTCGGCCTGATCCAGTACCCGATTGTTGAACTGTAGCCAGCTTAAATCTCGACTAATGAGATCACTCTCTTGAATCAGCTCTTCATTATTCTGCATGTATGCTCAAGGTTTTCGCGAAAGCCAAAGAAAACGAGGATATGATTCGACCTATACGGCTAAATGATGTTCATTTCTGACAGCACAGCATTGGTCTTACTTACTGCCGCAGCACTTTCAGCTAACTTGGCTTTTTCAGCATCATCCAGATCTATCTCTACTATTTTCTCAATGCCATTCTTGCCAATGATTGCAGGGACGCCAATGGAGAGATCGTTGAGACTATATTCTCCCTCTAGCAAGCAAGAGCAGGGAAACATTTTTTGCGTATCACAAGCGATTGCCTGTACCATAGCCGAAACAGCAGCCCCTGGAGCATACCATGCAGAAGTACCTAGGAGTTTGGTCAAAGTGGCGCCTCCAACTTTGGTTTCCTCAAGTACATATTGCAATTTATCATCTGTCAGAAAAGCACTGACTGGTACACTGTTTCGGGTGGCAAGTCTGGTCAGTGGTATCATACCAGTATCGCTGTGTCCTCCGATAACCATACCGTCCACATCAGAAGCAGGACAACCGAGTGCTTCAGACAGGCGATATTTAAAACGTGCTGAGTCCAGTGCCCCACCCATACCGATAATTTTATTTTTTTCAAGCCCTAGTGCTTTGTGTGCCAGGTAAGTCATGGTATCCATCGGATTGGACACAACAATGATGATTACGTTTGGAGAATGTGCAATAAGGTTTTCAGCAACTGATTTTACAATCCCCGCATTGGTAGAGATCAATTCCTCTCGAGTCATTCCTGGCTTACGCGGTATACCGGAGGTTATTACAGCTACATCACTGCCGGATGTGGCCGAGTAATCATTAGTGGTCCCGGTGATTGCAGTGTCGAAACCATTGAGCGAGGCAGTTTGCATGAGGTCCATTGCTTTCCCTTCGGCAAACCCCTCTTTTATATCAATTAAAACTACTTCTGAGGCGAAATTTTTAATGGCTATATACTCTGCACAGCTTGCCCCAACGGCGCCTGCGCCCACTACAGTTACTTTCATTTTATGAGATTTTCTTGATTTTGTTATAACAACATTCGCAAGTGCGAAAGCTTAACAAAAGTAGTGATTTGCATGGGCAATGTGGATGATTCAGTGCTGAATTCATTTTTCTGTATTTACTTAATCACACCTTGTGTTCTTCGTACTAAAAACAAGTCTTACTACCTCACGGGAAAATGGCTGCCTGATGCTTGGCAAAAGCAATATTTCTCCCATCTACCTCTCTGCACACCATCTAGTGTTATGTAGCTTTTTCAAAGCATTATAGTCTGGTTTAAATCCATAATCCAGTATTTAATTTTAATAAATGAAACATATCCAGATTTTATTCCGTATAAATATTTGTGTATTTGTAAATGCGATTACACAAAATTATTTATCTCATGTTTAACCCTAAATTTTTAAATCTATGATCTTACTCGGCATTTTCATTGTCCTCTTCGGTTTATTAATGTTCTTTCTAAGGCCTCAACTAAGTGCAGAAAATCAGTTTGAAGATGGAGTACAGGTAAGAAGAAAAGCGCCTCCTTTCTTGCTCATGTTTACGCAACGCATCTCATTAGTTATTGCCGGACTTGGGGTTCTTTTTGCTCTGCTTCCATACCTGTTTTTCTGGGCAGAGCCTGGCTATCAGTATTTTCTCGTCTACCCAACAGGTCACAGTGATGTAGTGATGAATCAAGGAATCAAATTCCGAGGGTTTGCCAAAGTAGTACCATGGCAGAAATACATTGATGTGAAAGTGGTGGATGATGGAGATGAATTGAAAGACATAGAAGGGCTCATGAAGCCAATTCCGATTCGATTTATCGATCAGGTGACGGCCGAGGTAAAAATCAGTGGTCGCTTTCAACTTCCTACAGTGGAAGAAGACTTCATTACATTGGCTATAAAGTACCGCACTATGGATAACCTGGTTCAAAATACTTTGATTCCTACCATTCGTGAGCAGACCAACAATACCGGATACATGTTTGCTGCGCAGGATTACATCTCAGGTGAAGCACAGAGTTTCCGCCAGACACTTGACGAGCAGTTGAAAGATGGTGCTTACGCTGTGATCAAAATTGAACACAGAGACACTGTTTATGCGGATATACAAAATGAGCAGAAAGCCAGGGCGATTAAAGAGATTCGTACTAGCTATACTGTGGAACGTGTTTTGGAGAATGGTTTGCCTAAAAGGATACCCCACGAGTTGACTGAGAATAATATTATTATTTCACAAGTAATTGTAGATGATGTGGTCTTAGAACCCATCTTTAAGCAACGTCTTGAAGCACAACGAGATGAATCCGCCAAACGACAGATAGAGCAACAAAAGGTAGAAACAGCCAAGGCTGCTCAAGCCAGGATCATTGCAGAAGGTGAGCGAGATAAAGCAGGAGAACGTGTGACGCAAGAAAAGGAGCAAGTGAAGCAGCTGATCGCGATTGAGACAAAATTGAAGCAAGAGCGAACCAACAAGGAACTAGCGGCTATCGCATTAGAAACCGAGCGATTGAAAGCGCAGCAAAAAAAGGTCTCTGCAGATGCCAAAGCGTATGAGAACGCCAAGTTGGTCTCAGCTGGGCTCACCCCTCAGGAGGAAGCAGAGTGGCGCTACAAAACTTCGGTAGGTGTTGCCGCTGAAATATCAAAGCTCACTTTCCCGCAAACCATGATCATGGGTGGAGAAGACCAGGGTGGAACACCGCTGGAATCATTGATCGGAGCTGCGATGGCCAAGCAACTGACGGTTTCTAGCAACTTCAACAACTAATCGCAGACTTGATATTTGAGCTTTTTTCACTGATTATCAGCAAGCCCCTTTTTAGGGGTTTTTCTATTTAGGGATGCCAAGGATATGAAACTGACATAAATTGTATCTTAAACAACATAAAATAGATTAAGCCATGAAAAAAGCTATATTGATTGCAGCATCGACAATTTTCTCAACTGTTCTATTTTCTCAAGCCAAACTAGAAGTGGGTTTAAAGGGAGGTGCCAATTTTGCTAATCCTGAAATCGAAAATGTTAATTCAGAGTCCATCACCTCGTTTCATGGAGGCGCTTTTGTTTTGATCAAGGTGGCCAGCTTCGGTATTCAACCTGAAATTTTGTATTCAAGTCAAGGATCTGAAGTAAGCGGAGCGAGTGACATCAACCTCGATTATATCAATGTTCCGGTGATGGCAAAGCTATATTTACCCCTTGGCTTGAATTTTCAGCTGGGTCCTCAATTTGGAATTTTATCAAACAATCTTCAGGATTTGGATGGGGATGGTGCTAAAGAGGAGCTTAAAAGCGCAGACCTGAGTGCGGCTTTTGGTGCAGGTTGGGATCTTCCTTTTGGACTTAAAATAGATGCCAGGTATATCTTAGGTCTCTCTAATATCAATGATGATCCTACATATAATGGTGACGTGCGAAACAGAATGTTCCAGCTTTCGCTAGGCTACAGTCTTTTTAAAATAGGTCGATAGCTGATCATTCTCGTTCTGTAAGAATATCCGGAGCTCTGCCTGAAGCTTTTAGGGGATCAATTTTGGCTACCTAAGTCAATCGACTGCATGCATTTGCCTTTTGTTGACTATCCTTACAGATAGTTCTAGCGGCATATGTTTAGACCACCACAGCCTTATACACATCCTATTGCGGGCTTTAGGCTATTTATAGTTTTTTTCTTGATCAGCTTTTCGAGTCGGATTCAAGGACAAATACCTGGTGTTTTCTATTACGATGGGGAAGATCCTGTAGATCTAAGTGGAACTTGGAATTTTGTTCCAAATCAGTTTTTGGATCTTGAAGCAATCCTGAAAGACAGTACTAAATGCTTTATAGAGGTTCCCGGCTCATGGAACGGTGCCTACTGCGATAGCGTAAAATTGAATGCTGCGGGATTTGGTACTTACTATGCTAAAATTAATCTGGCTGAGGATCAAAGATTTGAAGACTTGGCGATTTTGGTTTCGGAAATTGGGACTGCGTATCGGGTCTTTTTTAATGATGAGCAAGTTGGGATGCTTGGTGTGCCAGGTTCCACGAAAGAGGAGGAGCAACCCAAAGTTGATCGTCAGATTTATAGTTTACCTGCAATGGCGGGAACTGAAGCTTATTTGATCTTTCATATTAGCAATCACTCTTACAGTTCGGGAGGATTATTCTATCCTCCCACTTTTGGAAATGAGCAAGTAATTCGTGTGGAGACTGAGCGATACAGTACCATAAAACTATTGCTGTTAGGCACGGTAATCATTCTAGGGATCTACATGTTCTACGTCTACACAAGAATAAAGAGGGAGAAATTCAGGCTATATTTCGCAATCGTATGCCTGGTATTGTTAGTTCATACACTTACAACCAGCGACATGCCCATGCTGGACATTGTTCCAAACATGTCATGGAGCGTTCTTAAAAAGCTGGTCAATATTTCTTTCTTCTTGCTGGGGGCCTCCAATGGGATCTTTCTAATGAGTCTTTTGCCAAAGTACTTTAACCAGAAGCTCATCTACGGTTTGTGTATTCTTTCTTCCATTGCTGTACTCTTCACATTAATTGCTCCTGTTAGTATCAGTACGCTACTAATGTTGCCCACGCAAATATTGACTGTCGGGATCGGCTTGTATTTTTTTGAGCGGTTGATTCGAGCCACCTATGACAAGGAAAGCGGTGCTAGGTTTTTGCTTGTTGGATATGGTTTGGCTTTTATCACTTTGGTAAACGATATTCTGGTGTCAAACTTTGTGATTGGTACACCACAGCTTTGCCACTACGGCATGTTTGCCTATGTGCTTCATCTGACGGTGATCATGGCTAAGAAATATATCGATGCGCTGCGCAGAAATGAAAATGTTGCTGAGTCGTTGCTTTTGTCCAATGAATACTTGGAAAAAAGTGTGGCAGATCGCGCTAAAAAGTTGGAGGTGAAAAGTGAATTGATAGATGCGAAGAATAAGGCTTTGCAGGAAGCCACTAAAGAGCAGGAAGATTTAATGGCTGTTGTAGCTCATGATCTAAAGGCGCCATTTAATCAGATTCAGGAACTTACTGAATTGGTATTAGATAAAGCAAAACTCAAAAAAGACGATTCATCGGCACTGGAAATGGTGCTAAAGGTGACAGGAAATGCGCGTAGGATTATCGAAAATCTAGTTTTTGTTCAAGGCGGGCAGCACCAAGAGCTTGTGCAGCCCACAACTTCCCTAGACCCTAAACAATTTTTTGAGGAAAAGATCATCGCATTCCAGAGCGAAGCAAAAAAGAAAAATATAAGCATAGAGCATGCCCTGTCAGTAAATAGCAAAAAAATGATCAGCGATGAATCTTCGCTTGATCGTATTATTGATAATCTCCTATCCAATGCAATTAAATTTTCTCCGCTTGACAGTAGGGTTGCTTTTGAAATGCTAGAGGAGGACGATGCCTTTATTTTCCGTATAAAAGACTATGGAGAAGGATTTAGCGAGGACGACAAACAAAAGCTATTTCGGAAGTTCCAAAAACTGTCGACTAAGCCCACGGCTGGAGAGATGTCGTCAGGGCTGGGATTAAGTATTGTAAAGATTTTGGTGGAGCGTCTGAAAGGAGATATTAAGCTCTACAGTGAAAAAGGGAAAGGTGCAGAATTCATCGTGAAGCTTCCCAAAAAAATGGTAAAAGATTTGGTGCCAAGCGAAGCAAAATAATCCAAGGTTCAAGCTGGTTTTAACGGTGCAAAAGACATTAATGCTGAGTTGTAAATTTTAAGTAATCTGCTGATGCAAAAAATCCTTTTTATTGATCGAGATGGAACCATAATCGAGGAAACGGAAGATGAAAAAATAGAAAGGATAGAGAAGCTGGACTTTTTACCCTGCGTGCTCTACTATTTGAGAAAAATAGCCACTGAGTTTGATTACCAGTTGGTGATGGTGACCAACCAGGACGGACTAGGTTCTGAGGATTTTCCCGATCATGAATTTTGGCCTGTTCAGAATTTTGTCATGCGGTTGCTTTCTTCTGAAGGTATTCAATTTGCTGCTGTGCACATAGATGAGCATTATGAGAAAGATGATCATCCTAATCGCAAGCCGGGTACAGGAATGCTCAAAGAATACATGGTGGAAGGAAAATACGATCTGGCTAAATCTTTTGTGATTGGTGATCGTGCCACCGACGTTCAGCTGGCGAAAAATTTAGGATGCAAAGCGATCTATTTAAATTCTCTATACTCTGATGATAGCACCTCAGCTACTCTTAAGCCAAAGGGTTGGAAAGAGATTTACGAGTATCTTAAGTCTCTTTAGGGTAAAGAGATAATAATCAAGTAGCCCTCAATAAAACGGGACCTACCGTGTGAGTTGGAACATGATGATGTATGCATAGCCAAGCAAGCCAGTTGCAAGACTGTATAAGATACTTTTAAACCGAAACTTGACTGCATCATCCTGTGCTCTCTTTGTGATTAGGTTACTGCTTTGGGTCAGTATGGTGGCAAAAAGTGTCAAAGCTGCATGTTCAATAGCCCTTACGCTGGCTTCATAATTGAAACTTTGCGTTTTAAATATGTAAGCGATAATCCCAAGTTGTAGATACAGCAAACAGAGGAATAAGACTGCAAAAATTGTATCAGCTTGTCTGTATTTCACCCCTGTAAAGAACCCAAAAATAGACCGGATTGATAGTAGCAGGCCAATACCAAGAGAAACATGAACGAGCACGGATTGAAATTGATCCACGTTAATTATCACTTTGAGATTTTCTTCAGTAATCTACAGGAGTCTTGACATTTTTGAGGATACTTAGATCAAAGATTCCCATTCGCTCATCAGTTGATCTAACCGTTCTTTTTCTGATTTATAAGAGGCGTTGACTTTGCTCAACTTTTCAGCATTTTGATAAACTTCCTCTTTTGCCAGATCAGCTTCCAGTATTTTAATTCTTTCTTCAATTCTCTCTATTTCACTTTCAAGATTTAAAACGTTGGCAGTCGATGACTTGCTCTTATGATTTTGCTCTTTTCGCTTTTGCTGGATTTGAGAATTCTTTTTGGTGTGAGAAACTTCGGCATTTTGGGGCTTTTGTTGCTTGCTGTTTTCCCACCACCAAGTAAACTCCTCATAGGTTCCTGGATACTCTTTGGCCTGCTGGTCTTCGATATACCAGATTTTATTGGCTACCTGAGATATAAAGTGTCTATCATGACTTACCACTAGAAAGGTGCCCTCATATTGCCGAAGTGCCTGCACGAGGATGCTTACAGACAGCATGTCCAGGTGATTAGTCGGTTCATCGAGTAGAAGAAAGTTGGCTTCCGAGATTAAGGTTTTAGCAAGTGCCACCCTTGATTTTTCTCCACCCGATAGTACTTTGATCTTTTTGAAAACCTCATCATCTGAAAATAAAAAGCAGCCAAGGACGCTCCTGAGTTCTTGCTCAGTCTTACCAGTTCCTGCTTGCTTCAATTCCTCCAGTAGATCATTTTCCACTTCCAGAGATTCTAATTGGTGCTGAGCGTAAAAGGCGTTCAGCACATTGTGTCCGGTCTGCACCTTTCCCAAGTGGGGTTCTGTGCCAGCGATAATCCGTAACAAAGTAGACTTTCCTTTTCCATTGGCCCCAATCAGCGCAATTTTATCTCCGCGCTCAATTCCGATATTGGCATTATTAAGAATTCCCAGCTCACCGTATGATTTTGAGATCTTTTCCAATCTTTTGACGTGCCGGCCAGATTGGGTTTTGAAATTGAATTGAAAATTGACTTGCGCGTTTTCACTGACCACCTCCGAGACTCGCTCCATTTTTTCGAGCATTTTCATTTTGGACTGTGCCTGGCTGGCCTTGGTCGCTTTGGCTTTGAATCGCTCTATAAAACGCTCTGCTTCCTTTATTTTCTTTTGCTGATTTTCAAAAGCATTTTGCTGAAGCTCATTCCTAAGTTCTTTCTCTTCGAGATAGTTATCATAATCTCCCGGGTAAATATGTAAATCGGCTTGCGTTACCTCTACAATTTTATTTACCGTCCTATTCAGGAATTCCCGATCGTGAGATACGATGATATAGGCGCCTTCATACGATTGCAGGTAGCTCTCAATCCATTCGATAGAAGGTAAATCAAGGTGGTTGGTCGGTTCATCAAGCATAAGCAGACTTGGCTTCTCTAGCAGGAGCTTGGCCAGCATTACCCTCATACGCCAGCCACCTGAAAATTCACTTAGCGGACGCTGTAGGTCTGATGTTTTAAAACCGATCCCTTCAAGAATCTCCTCTGCTTTTGATTGCAAAGTGTATCCTTCTTTGGCCTCAAATTGCTCTTGCAACTTGCTCAGGCGATCTACGAGCTCATCACGGTAGTTTTCTTCCATCTCCCTGATGGTCTCATCAATCTTCTTTTGCAAATTCATCGTCTCGTCAAAGGCTTGCATAGCGACCGATAAAATTGAGTCGCCCGTTTGAAAAGACAGCAGGTCTTGATTAAGGAAGCCGATGGACGTGTCTTTGCTCATCTGAATTTTACCCGATGTTGGTTGTACATCTCCGATGAGCATTTTTAGCAACGTCGACTTTCCTGTGCCATTAAGACCAATCAGCCCGATTTTATCCTTGGGACCAATGAAGAGAGAGGCTTCATCGTAAAGCGCTCGATCTCCAAGGTAGTAGGAAAGATTAGTCACGTCTATCATATGCCGCAAAAGTAAAAATCAGCAGCCCATCACTCTAATAAGGCTTGAAAAAATGAGTCGTTTTTACTGCAATTGAGTCAAACCAATCGAGGAGTGTCAGTCATTTCAATAACTTGAAGCCACTCATGTAATTCCTTTTTAGATAACGCTAGAAACGGTTGGATAGACGGACCGTTCTTGTCAGCTTTGTTATTCAAATGAACCAAGACATATGAAAAATTTAGGATTTTTATTGGCTTTGTTGGTACTGATATCGTGCCAACCAAGTGATGAGACCGCAACTTTCGAAACAAAGACAGCCACAGAAGACGGCTATCAATATGAGTACGTGGAAGGGGATGCGATGAATACGCGAATCTACACCTTAGATAATGGGCTTAAGGTCTATTTGAGCGCTTATGAAAATGCTCCCAGGGTACACGTTTTTATGCCGGTAAAAGCTGGTGGAAAAAATGATCCTGTCGAGAATACTGGTTTGGCGCACTACCTGGAGCACATGATGTTCAAGGGCAATGATAAATTCGGTTCGCTGGACTATAAGAAAGAAGTTGTAATGCTAGATAGCATTGAGCAGATGTTTAATCATTATGCCACCCTTGAGGATGCAGAAGCCCGAAAAACATTCTACGCCAAAATAGATGAATACTCCAACAAAGCAGCCGAGTATGCGATACCTAACGAATACGATAAAATGATTTCGATGCTCGGTGGCAAGGGTCTAAATGCCTACACTACTGAAGACCGAACTGTGTACACAGTGGATATTCCTGCAAATGAAGTCCCAAGATTCTTGGAGCTAGAGGGCAGCCGATTCAAGAAGATTGTCAATCGCCTATTTCATACTGAATTGGAGACAGTGTACGAAGAGAAAAACAGATCACTGGATAACGACCGATGGAAAGTATTTGAAACAATGTACTCTAATGTTTTTCAAAAGCATCAGTACGGTACGCAAACCGTGATTGGAACTATTGAGCATTTGAAAAACCCTTCAATCACTGAGATCAAGAATTATTTTGAAACCTACTACCGACCAAACAATGTGGCTATCTGCATGAGCGGAGATATTGATTATGAAGAAACGATCAAATTAATAGATCAACATTTTGGAGATTGGGAACCCAACGAATCCCTGCCCACCTGGACCAAAATAGAGGAAGAGCCAATCACTGAACCAAGAGTAGCGGAAGTGTTTGGGCCAGATGCTGACTTTATGCAGATGGGCTATCGCTTTGACGGCACAGGATCTGAGGAGCATTTGAAAGTTCAGTTGATAGATATGCTTCTTAACAATTCGGAGGCTGGACTAATTGATCTCAACCTTAAGCAACAGCAAGCAGTACTAAATGCGGGATCTTTCGTCAATGACTTTAATGACTATTCTATTCATACCATCTACGGTAATCCTAAGCAGAACCAGACGCTAGAGGAGGTGAAGGATTTAATCTTGGAGCAAATCGAGTTAGTAAAGAAAGGAGAATTTGAAGATTGGCTGCTTGATGCTGTAATCACTGATTTTAAGACTTCCAAGATGCGAGGACTGGAAAGTAACTGGGCCAGGGCAAATGACATGGTGATGGCATTTAGCAACAATATTTCTTGGGCAGATTACATTCAGGAGATTGAAAAGATGGAGAAGATCACGAAAGAAGAGTTGGTTGCTTTTGCAAATGAAAAGTACGGAGAAAACTACGTTGTGGTCTATAAGCGAAGTGGTGAAGATCCCAATAAGAAAAAGGTGGAGAAGCCACAGATCACCAAGGTGCCTCTGAATCGGGATCAAAAATCAGACTTCCATCAGGCGCTTGCCGATAAAGAAGTGAATAAGCTACAACCAGTATTTGTAGACTACAAAGCTGATGTAGATGAGTTTTCTGTGAATAACGTAAATGTTATTTCAAAGCAGAATAGCGAAAATGAGCTATTCGAACTTACCTACCTACTTGACTTGGGTAAAAATGCGGACCCTAAGCTGGCGATGGCAGTAAATTACCTTGAATTCATAGGCACAGATCAGTATAGTGCTGAACAGTTCAAGAAAGAGCTATACAAATTGGGATGTAGCTTTAACGTGTTTACCTCTACAGAACGGACTTACGTTACCCTTTCGGGTCTCGATGAGAAAATGGAAGCTTCTACAGAGCTTTTTGAAAGTTTGCTTGCCAATCCGCTTGCTGATCAGGAGGCGCTTGATAAAATGATTGATCGAACTTTCAAGTCCAGATCTGACGATAAGAAAAGTAAAGGCAAGATTCTGTGGAGCGGGCTGTTTAATTACGGAAAGTACGGTGAAGTCAATCCTTTCAATGATGTATTACCCAACTATCAGCTACAGGAGTTAGAGGCTGAAGAATTAACGGGAATCATCAAAGGCATTACTCAGCTACCACACAGAATTCTTTACTACGGTCCTCGAACTTCGAAAGAGGTAGGTCAGTTCCTTACGCAGTATCATCCTGTACCGGCAGATTTCAAAGCCATTCCTGAATTAAAGAAATATGAGGAAATGGATATTACTGATCCAAAAGTTTTCTGGACTGACTATGATATGGTGCAGACAGAGATTGTTTTTCTAGCAAAAGGTCAGGACTACAATGCGAAGAATGAGCCTGCTGTACGTATGTTCAATGAGTACTTCGGTGGAGGGATGAACAGCATCGTTTTCCAGGAAATTAGAGAGGCTCAAGGGCTGGCATATTCAGTTTTTTCTAGCTATTCTCAACCTTCCAAGAAGGATAAAGCAAACTATTTATTTGCCTATGTAGGTACGCAGGCAGATAAGCAGGCTGAAGCCATGAATGCCATGATGGAGTTGCTTAACAACCTTCCGAAATCAGAAGAGGCTTTTGAAATTGCAAAAGGAGCAATTCTGAATAAGATTGAAAGTGAAAGGGTGACCAGATCCAGCGTTTTGTGGAATTACATCAGTGCTCAAGACAAAGGATTGGATTATGATGTAAGACAGGACATCTACAATCAAGTAAAGGAAATGTCTTACGATAATCTTACAAGCTTCCACGAAGAGTTTGTCAAAGATCAGAAGTACGTCACCGTCTTAGTAGGTTCAAAAGATAAGATTGATTTCGACGCGCTCAGTGCTTACGGAGAAATTAATGAGGTTCCATTGGATAAGCTTTTTGGCTATAAGGATACTGAATCAGTAGTCGCCAATTAATTCCTAGTGGTCCAGCTATCAAAAAGCCATAAGCCGAACGGTTTATGGCTTTTTTTGTTCTTTTGTGCAAATCGCTTACTATGAAATCAGCCCCAAGACTAGTAGCATTATTTTAATATCAATCAAATCTAAAAACCAGACAAATGAAGATTTCACCAAGTATATATTTTGTGGCAGGCATCTTATTGCTTGCTAGTTGTACACCAAAGCAAAGCTCTGAGAGTTATGAGACAGTAGAAGAATCTACAGAATCTACTTCATTAAAGCTTTCGCTTGCTCCACCTTCGCCGCAGTTTCCCGATGCATCCCTAATTAAGAAGGATTTAGTCATTGAAGAGGCTGATTCGCTCTATTCGCTTAATTATTCTTTTGAGGTATCGAATTATGAGCTGGGAGCACAAACATCAGATGCTGCTGAGCGTGGCATTGCGAATTCAGGCAAAGGTCAACACATTCACTATATCGTCAACAATGGCCCATATGCAGCACACTACATGAGTGATGTACCTGATGAGCTTGCAGCAGGTAATTATGTGGTTCTGGCCTTTTTGTCCAGGTCTTATCACGAAAGTGTCAAAAGCGAGGGTGCATATTTTATTGAAAATATTACGGTAGGAGATGTGGCGCCTAGTGAGGCAGATCTTACAGCACCACACCTATTTTATAGTCGGCCAAAAGGTACTTATGCCGGTGCAGATACTGCCAAGGTGATGCTAGACTTTTACCTCTTGAATACAAGTATCAGTACCGATGGCAATAAAATACTCGCCACCATTAATGGAGAAGAGTTCATGGTAACGGAGTGGGCACCGCACTACATTGAGGGTCTTCCTCTAGGAGAGTCTACAATAAAACTTGAGCTCATTGATGCAGATGGAAACCCAATAGAAGGTCCGTTCAATGCCGTTGAGCGGACGATCACTCTCTCAGAGAGTTAAAAAAAGGAACAAAGAATGTTCTTCCGCGTGTTTACGTAGGTGATGGTGAGCCTAATAAACTTTCTCTAGGAGAGAATTGAAATTAGGATCACCATTATTTTCATATACATCGATTAAAAAATCAAGCTTTATGGCAAAGAAATCAATCAAGTCAATATTCGATAATATAAAAGAAGATGTTATTGAGGGCTCTCAGACAGTAAGGGAGGAGTCATCCAAAATCTTTGAAAAGGTAAAAGTTACCGCAAAGGAAATCTATGATTCAGGCGTAGATACGATTGATGATGTATCTGACAAGGTACGTGACTATGTAGAAAAGTACCAGAATCAGCAGAAAATGAAAGAGGCTGTACATTTGAAAAAAACCTTAAATGCACAGCTTGGAGATCGTATTTACCATGAATTTCAGAAAAATGGCACAATTTCTAAGCGCTACATGACCACAAACAAGATGACACAATTGCTGGCGAGTATTGAAAAGGCTGAAGAGGAAATTAATAAAATAGGAGAGGAGCTGGATAACAGCTAGTGTCAACTAAGAGTGGCTCCAACATATCCTGTGCTGATTGGCCTCTTCTAATAAATAAGTAATTGCTTTTGCTGATTTAAGCCTTGGCGAAATCGACTTTGCTCCTTGTTACGAAAGCACTTTCTAGTAGCTTATCAGCGATTTAATAGCGGAAGATATTTCTTGCAATTCGAGATGTCCCTCGAGGAAGTCGAGTGCTACTAGAAATGAAAATCCAATTGGTTTTGCTCCAGCTAAACTTACTAGCTGAGCTGAAGCTTTTGCAGTACCCCCTGTAGCGAGCAGATCGTCGTGAATTAGGACGCGCATTTCCTCTTCCAAGGCATCTTTATGAAGTTCAATCTCAGCCTTACCGTACTCAAGGTCATAAGCGTAGGAAAAAGTCTCAGCAGGTAATTTTCCTTTTTTCCGGATGGGGATAAAAGGAATCTCCATATGTTGTGCAAGTGCATTACCCCAAATGAAACCTCTCGATTCGATCCCCACTATTGCCTGAACATTGGCGTCTTCCCAAGGTTTAGCAAGTGCACTGGTGATTTGTTTGCTGAGTGCAACGTCCTTTAATAGTGGTGTGATGTCTTTGAAGACGATCCCTTCTTTTGGAAAATCAGGAACATCACGTATTTTGGATTTTATTCTCTCTTCCAGTGTCATTTTAGGCATAGTATTTGAAAAACTTAAAGCAGAAACTTAAACATACAGCCATGAAAAAGATAGTATTACTTTCCACCCTGATATTGATTTTCGGCAGTACAGTTGCTCAGAAGCAAACTAAGATTGAAAAGATTTTGAGCACCAAGCCAAAATGGACAGTCTTGGATGTGAAAAGTAAGAATCCTTACTTTGAAATTGGTGAAAACTTTACAATTCGGGTAGACGGTAGTTTTTTTCATGACAGAAACAATTACGCGAAATTAGGTGGTGACTGGACACTTGATGGAAAAGACCTGATCCTTACTTATGATTCATTTACTGAAGAAAGACGAAGAATTCCCTATATCTACCAAATCAAAAAGTGGGGAAAAGATGGATTTCGCTTAAAGTACAGAAACAGATTCAACAAGAAAGAGAAGGTCTATTTAAAGTAGGTCTTAAAAACTAGATCCGAAAAAGTAGAACCAAGTTCTGGTTGATGCTGTTTTGGGGCTACTTCGTAACCAATACAGCATGACTTTAGACATTTTGGGAATAACTGCGCATCCTGACGATGCTGAGCTTTCTTTTGGCGGAACGCTCTTAGTACATAAAGAACTTGGCTATGCCACCGGTATCGTAGATCTTACAGAGGGCGAGTTGGGCACTAGAGGTACTCCTGAAATACGCGCCGAAGAGGCTAAGAAGGCTGGAAAAGTATTGGGATTGAGCGCTAGGGAAAACCTTAGACTGCCGGATGGATTCTTTGAGGTAAGCAAAGTGAATTTGCTTAAGGTGGTAGAACAAATTCGCCGATTCCGTCCCAAAATTGTGATCACCAATGCTGTTTATGATCGGCATCCTGATCATGGCAGGGGAGCAGAATTAGTGGAAACAGCTTTTTTTCTCGCAGGATTACGGGAGATTAAAACGAACTGGGATGGTAAAAGCCAGCAGGCTTACCGGCCGGATAAATTGTACTATTGTATCCAGAGCATAGAGCGAGAGCCGGACTTGATCGTAGACATTTCTCATGTTTACGAAAAGAGAGACGAGGCTATTCACGCATTTAAATCCCAGTTTTTTGATCCCGAAAGTTCTGAACCCGCTACTTATATCAGTTCTCAAAATTTTATCAGGATGTTGAAGGCCAGGTCTATTGTTTTGGGGCAAAAGATAGGAGTAGATTACGCAGAAGGATTTACTGTAAAGCGGTCTATAGGCGTGAAGAATCTATTTGACTTGGTG
>JBCCLV010000070.1:0-21299 GCA_039026695.1 Bacteroidota bacterium | reverse complement strand
TTGGAGATCATCAAGGTTTATAGGCTTAGAAACAATTTTATTGTTGTTTTTAAATCCAAACTTAGGCACCCTTCTTTGAAGCGGCATTTGCCCCCCTTCAAATCCTGTCTTTCGAGAATATCCTGACCTTGACTGAGCACCTTTATGACCTCTTGTAGAGGTACCTCCTCGGCCCGATCCTTGCCCACGACCTACTCTTTTTCTGTTTTTTGTGGATCCTTTTGCTGGCTTTAATGCTTCGAGTCTCATCAGCTTATTTCCTTTACTTCAATTAAGTGACCTACAGTCTTAATCATACCTTCTATCGAAGGGCTTAATTCTTTTTCAACAGTTCGGTTGATTTTACCTAATCCCAACGCCTGGATGGTTCTTTTTTGATTCTCCGGACGTTTTATTGTACTACGTTTCTGTGTTATTAAAACTTTAGCCATTACTTCATCCGTTAAAAACCTTGTCTAAGGCAACTCCACGCTGTTGAGCAACAGCAAATGGATCCCTCATTTTATTTAGCGCGTCGAAAGTGGCCTTCACAACATTGTGCGGGTTGGAAGAACCCTTAGATTTTGCTAATACGTCATGGACTCCTGCACTTTCAAGCACTGCTCTCATAGCTCCACCAGCGATAACACCTGTACCTGCGGCGGCTGGTTTCAACAATACATGTCCACCACCAAATTTTCCGATGGCCTCATGTGGCACGGTGCCTTTAAAAACTGGAACGCGAACTAAATTTTTCTTAGCGTCATCGATGCCTTTGGTAATGGAATCTGTTACTTCATTGGCTTTTCCTAAGCCATATCCTACTACTCCATTTCCATCACCAACAACTACGATCGCCGAAAAACTAAAACGTCTACCTCCCTTTACCACTTTAGCAACTCTTTTAATAGCTACTACACGCTCTTGAAGGTCGATTTCGCTGGCCTTAACTGATTTTATATTGCTTTGCGACATGACTTATTTTAAAATTTTAAACCGCCTTCACGAGCCCCTTCAGCAAGGGACTTAATTCTACCATGATAAGGATAACCGCCGCGATCAAAAACCACCTCGTTTATTCCGGCCCCTTTAGCGTTTTCAGCCAATTTCTGACCTACCTGCTTTGCTATCTCCACGTTTAGATTAGTCTTACCAATCTCTCGCGTTGACGCAGAAGCAAGTGTAGTACCGCTAACGTCATCGATAAGCTGGGCATAAATACCTTTATTGCTCTTAAATACAGAAACCCTTGGACGCTCAGAGGTGCCAGAAATTTTTCTTCTAATTCCCAGCCTAAGCCTCTTTCTTCGTGCTGCTTTGGTAATAGCCATTCTTCTTTTTATTTAGCTGCAGTTTTTCCTGCTTTTCTTCGAACTTGCTCTCCAACGAATCGAATACCTTTTCCTTTGTAAGGCTCTACTTTTCTTAAGGATTTGATCTTAGCTGCAATTTGCCCTACCAATTGCTTGTCTATACCCTCTACTGTCACAATTGGATTCTTACCTTTTTCTGTAAGGGCACTTACTTTTATGTCCTCCGGCACGGCGAAGTAGATGCTGTGGGAATATCCTAGGTTTAGCTCCAACACATTGTTTTGAACTGCGGCCTTATAACCTACTCCTACAAGTTCCATGTCTTTTTTGTAACCAGTACTTACGCCTTCCACCATGTTGAACACCAATGAACGGTATAAACCATGCATTGACTTATGACGCTTTTGTTCCGTCGGCCGGTCAAGTGTAAAAACTCCGTCTTCAAGCTTGCAACTAATATCGGGATCAATATGCTGCTTTAATTCCCCCTTTGGACCTTTAACATGGACGCTTTGTTTCTCTACTGAGATGGTAACGCCATCTGGAATGCTTATTGGTGCTTTACCTATTCTTGACATCTCAACTTCGAATTAATAAACGTAACATAAAACTTCTCCACCTACCTTTTCTCTCTTTGCTTCTTTGTCTGAAATCACTCCTTTGGAAGTAGATAAAATAGCAATTCCTAAACCATTCAAAACCCTTGGTAGGTTATCGGCGCCAGCATACTTGCGCAATCCAGGTGTACTTATCCTTTCCAGATTTGTTATTGCAGACTGCTTGGTTTGAGGATTATACTTCAGGGCAATTTTAATTGTACCTTGTTTCTCGTCCTCTTCGAATTTGTAATTTCTTATGTAGCCTTTGTCATGCAAGACCTTGGTCATTTCTTTTTTCAAATTCGAAGCAGGAACCTGAACGACCCTATGGTTTGCAGAAATCGCATTGCGAATCCGAGTTAAAAAATCTGCTATTGGATCTGTGCCCATTTTTTATAAATATTTAGACCCTTGTTGAAAAAGGGCTGCAAAAATAGTAATTACTGACATGAAATGAAAACAAAACAGTTTTACCAGCTGGCTTTAGTTACCCCTGGAATTTTACCCTCAGATGCCATCTCTCGGAAGGTAACTCTCGAGATACCGAACTTCCTCATGTATCCCTTTGGCCTACCAGTCAACTTGCACCGGTTGTGCAACCTTACCCGTGAGGAGTTCTTAGGCATCGCATCGAGCGCTTGCCAATCTCCAGCCTTCTTTAATGCTGCTCGTTTTTCAGCGTAACGGGCTACCAGCCTCTCTCTTTTTCTTTCCCTTGCTTTTATTGATTCTCTTGCCATTCTATTTCTGGTTACAAAACCTAGTCAAAAATTAGAATTAGTTCTTTTTGGAGGTAAAAGGCATTCCAAACTCTTTTAATAACGCCAAACTTTCTTCATCAGTTGAAGCTGTAGTAACAAACGTGATGTCCATTCCAGCAATGCTCTTGATTTTATCAATACTGATCTCTGGAAAAATAATTTGCTCCTGTACTCCCAAAGTGTAATTACCACGACCGTCGAAACCTTTTTCCCTCACCCCTCTGAAATCACGAACACGAGGTAGTGCAACTGTCATCAAGCGATCAAGAAACTCATACATCCGATCACCACGTAAAGTCACCTTGGCCCCAATAGGCATACCCTCTCTAAGCTTAAAGTTTGAAACCGATTTCTTTGCAATGGTAGGTACTGCTTTTTGACCCGTAATCATGGTCAATTCCTCCACTCCACTGTCAACTAATTTCTTGTCAGCTACTGCAGCTCCAATACCTCTATTGATAGCAATTTTAGTGAGCTTAGGAACTTGCATAACTGAACTGTACTGAAACTTATCCTTAAGCTTCGGTACTATCTCCTGCAAATACTTTTCTTTTAATCTAGGACTAGCCATTGGTAATAAATTCTCCAGTTTTCTTCGCGTACCGCTGCAACTTACCGTCTTCATTTCGCTTTCTCCCAATTCTTGTTGGATTCCCTGAAGATGGGTCAATTAGCATAAGGTTGCTAATGTGTATTGCGGCTTCCGTTTCTTGAATTCCACCTTCTGGGTTGGTTGCGGAAGGTTTAACGTGCTTTGTGATTTTATTCGCATCCTCAACAATCGCACGATACTTTGCTGTATTTATTTCCAACACCTTCCCTGTCTTGCCCTTGTCATTTCCGGCGATCACTTTCACGGTATCACCCTTCTTGATATGTATTTTCATATTTCCCATTTTAGAGAACTTCAGGTGCCAGCGACACTATTTTCATGAATTGCTTCTCACGAAGCTCCCGAGCTACTGGACCAAAGATCCGTGTTCCTCGAGGCTCGTCATTGGCTGTTAATAATACAGCGGCATTATCTTCAAATCGAATATAAGAGCCATCTCTTCGCCTCACTTCTTTTTTTGTACGCACCACTACAGCACGTGACACAGTTCCTTTCTTCAAAGAACTAGATGATAGCGAATTTTTAACGGTCACAATGACCTTATCACCTACTGAAGCATACCTTTTTTTGGTACCTCCAAGCACTCTTATCACGAGGACTTCTTTAGCTCCACTGTTATCAGCTACGGTCAATCTAGATTCTTGCTGTACCATTACTTAGCTCTTTCAATGATTTCAACCAACCTCCAACGTTTGTTTTTGCTCAACGGACGGGTTTCCATAATTTTCACAGTGTCACCGATATTGCAATCGTTTTTCTCGTCGTGTGCAGTGAGCTTCGTCGATTTTCTCACAAACTTTCCATAAATCGGGTGTTTCACTCTCCGTTCCACAGAAATCGTGATGCTCTTTTGCATCTTATTGCTGACCACTGTCCCGATCCGTTCCTTCCTTAAATTTCTTTCCATCACTAACTACTTTTTTCTTCTACGTTAGCTTGCTTCATTTTTGCGTGAATTTCCGTTTCTATGCGAGCAACCAGCTTTCTTGCTGCTTTGATTCTCATAGGATTTTCGATTGGAGTCACACTATGAGCAAATTTTAATTTGCCGCAGTTTTCACGTTCCACCACCAATTTGTTTCTTAGCTCATCAAGGCTAAGCCCTCTTAACTCTGCGTTTTTCATTATTCAGGTTTGTAATCTTTGGCAATTGAAAATTTGGTGGAGATCGGCAATTTTTGGGCCGCCAGACGCAGTGCCTCCTTGGCCAATTCTATGTCAACACCTGCCACTTCAAATAATATTGTACCTGGCTTCACAGTGGCCACCCAGTATTCAGGAGCACCTTTTCCTTTTCCCATTCGTACCTCAGCGGGCTTTTTGGTCACTGGTTTATCTGGAAAAATTCTGATCCAAACTTGACCCTCTCTTTTCATGGCTCGCGTCATCGCGATCCTGGCTGCTTCGATCTGCCTACTTGTAATCCAGCCAGGCTCTAAGGATTTAATACCGAAAGTTCCGAAAGCAAGCCGATGACCTCTTTGAGCAAGGCCTTTTACACGGCCTTTCTGCATCTTTCTAAATTTTGTTCTCTTGGGCTGTAACATGCTTAGGTATTCTTATTTTCTACGTCTCCTTCTGTTCGGCCCTGTACCACCAGGTCCGCTCTGATTTGCAGTACCACCAACGTTCGGCGACAAATCTCGCTTGCCAAAAACCTCTCCCTTAAAGATCCAGACTTTGATCCCAATCTTACCATAGATCGTGTTTGCCTCTGAAATCGCGTAATCAATGTCAGCTCGAAGCGTGTGGAGAGGAATTCTTCCTTCTTTGTACTGTTCACTTCGTGCCATTTCAGCACCACCAAGACGACCAGAACATTTCACCTTGATACCTTGCGCCCCAACTCTCATAGAAGAAGCGATTGATTGTTTCATGGCTCGACGAAATGAAATTCTTGCCTGGAGTTGTTGTGCAATTGATTCACCAACCAACTTTGCATCGAGTTCAGGCCGCTTAATTTCGAAAATGTTGATCTGGAGGTCTTTACCAGTTAGGTTCTTTAATTCTTCTTTGATTTTATCAACCTCAGAACCGCCCCTTCCTATTACTACCCCTGGTCGTGCCGTATGGATGGTAAGCGTAATTCTCTTTAAGGTCCGCTCAATGACCACTTTTGAAATTCCACCTTTTGGAATTCGTGCTGTGATGTACTTTCGGATCTTATTGTCTTCAACAATTTTCTCCGCATAAGACTTACTATCAAACCAGGCAGAATCCCACCCTTTGATAATTCCTAATCTTAGACCTACTGGGTTTACTTTCTGTCCCATTATTTACCTTCGTTATTTTCTGTGGACTCTTGAACGTGGTTATCAAGTACAATTGTCACGTGATTTGAACGTTTTCTGATCCGATGAGCACGACCTTGAGGTGCAGGGCGGAGGCGCTTGAGCATTCTTGCAGAGTCAACATAGATTTCTTTGATGAAAAGATCCGCATCCTCAATGCTAACCTCTTCGTTTTGCATTTGCCAGTCAGCAATCGCTGTTAATAAGAGTTTCTCAAGAGTGTAAGAGGCTTGGTGTGTATCAAATTTTAGAATACTCAACGCAATGTTTGCTCGTTCTCCTCTGATCATATCCGCCACAAGACGCATTTTTCTGGGGGAAGTAGGAATATTGCGCAATGAAGACCGAACAGATCCCATATTTCCAGCATTCTCCTCTCGAAACTTCTTGGCAGCTTCTTTCTGAAGCCTAACCCTCACTGATTTTTTAACCTTTTGTCCAGCTTCCATGAGTTTTACCTTCTGCCTTTATCTTTTTTAGCAATATGACCTCTAAAGTTCCGCGTAGGAGCAAACTCACCGAGCTTATGGCCTACCATATTTTCTGTCACAAAAACTGGTATAAACTTGTTGCCATTGTGCACCGCGAAAGTATGCCCAACAAAATCAGGAGAAATCATAGAGCGCCGTGACCAAGTTTTAATGACTGACTTTTTGCCAGATTCAGTCATAGCATCTACCTTCCTTTCCAACCGAAAATCGATATACGGGCCTTTCTTTAATGATCTTGACATTATTTCCTACGTTTTACAATCTGGATATCAGAATACTTATTCGGTCGTCGCGTTTTCATCCCCTTAGTATAAAGGCCGTTTCTTGAACGTGGGTGACCCCCAGAGGATCTTCCTTCACCACCACCCATAGGGTGGTCAACAGGGTTCATTGCTACACCTCGAACCCTAGGTCTCCTTCCTAACCATCGATTTCTTCCTGCCTTCCCTAATCGTACATTCATATGATCCGAATTAGACACAGAACCCACAGTGGCTAAGCAAGTGTTAAGAACCAATCTTGTTTCACCTGAAGGTAACTTAACAGTTGAATATTTCCCCTCTCGGGCTACTAACTGCACATAAGTTCCGGCGCTTCGGGCCATTACACCGCCTTTCCCAGGCTTCAATTCAATATTATGCAAGATGGTACCTAAAGGTATATCCGCCAGAAAGAGCGAGTTTCCCACCTCCGGTGGAACACCGGTACCAGAATTGATCACCGCTCCAACTTCCAAGCCCGCCGGGGCAATGATGTACCGCTTTTCACCATCTGCATAGAACAATAATGCTATGCGAGCTGTACGATTCGGATCGTATTCAATGGACTTCACTGTTGCTGGAATGCCATGCTTATCTCTCTTGAAATCTATCAGCCTTAATTTCTTCTTATGACCTCCGCCTACGTTTCGCACGGTCATTCGTCCCTGGTTATTTCTACCTCCATTCCGCTTGTTGGAGACTAACAAAGACTTTTCAGGACCATCCTTCGATAATCCGTCAAAAACGGGAGCCATTCTGTACCGCTGCCCTGGAGTTGTTGGTTTAAGTTTTTTTACCGCCATCTTTCCTTTTTAAACTCCGCTGTAAAAATCTATAATATCACCATCTGCAACCTGTACCACCGCTTTCTTAAAAGCTGAAGTTTTCCCTTCAATAATTCGGGATTTGGTATATCTGCGCTTCGCTTTGCCCGGCTGCACCATTGTGTTTACTGACTCTACAGTAACACCGTATGTACGCTCAATCTCATTCTTGATCTGTACTTTATTGGCACTTCGTGCAACAACGAAACCGTATTTACCTTGCTCATTAAGAGCGGATACTTTTTCAGTTACTAAGGGTTTTACGAGAATTCCCATCTTAATTAAATCTTTCCTTTAGTTGATCCAATACGCCTTCTGCTAACACGATTCGTTCCGCATTTATTAACTCATAAGTACTTACTTCGGCGACAGTTGCGACATTAACCTTCTTGATGTTTCTAGCAGAGAGATAAACGTTTTTGCTGTCAGGACCTACAAGGAATAGCGATTTCTGGTCACCAATGGCTAAACCATTAAGAACAGCGATAAAATCTTTTGTTTTTGGTGTCTCGAAATTGAGATCCTCGAGAATCTGAAGGGCTTTCTCTTTGGCACGTGCAGAAAGGACTGATTTTGCTGCCAATTTTTTCACCTTCTTATTCAGCTTAAAGCTGTAGTCTCGCTGTTTGGGACCAAAAATGGTTCCCCCTCCCCTAAATATTGGAGATTTAATACTACCCGCACGTGCAGTTCCGGTGCCTTTTTGCTTCTTGATTTTGCGGGTAGATCCGCTCACCTCATTTCTTTCCTTTGTTTTGGCTGTCCCTTGTCTTTGACTTGCCAAGAAGCTCTTGACATCAAGGTACACAACATGCTCATTGGCATCAATCCCAAAAATATTCTTGTCTAGTGTGACCTCTCTGCCTGTGGATTCGCCACTCTTATTTAAGACTTCCAGCTTCATTACTTTTCAAGAATTACGTATGAATTTTTAGCACCAGGAACTGAGCCCGAAACCAAAACGAGATTTTTTTCTGGGTATATTTTAAGAACTTTTAAGTTCAAAACTTTAACACGATCATTTCCAGTTCTTCCGGCCATCTTTAACCCCTTAAATACCCTAGACGGAAATGAGCATGCACCGATAGCTCCAGGTGCCCTTAGTCGGTTGTGCTGACCGTGAGTTGCCTGACCAACTCCACCGAAACCATGTCTTTTGACAACCCCTTGAAAACCCTTTCCCTTTGATGATCCTATCGCATCAACAAAATCTTGTTCTTTGAATACATCCTGAACGGTGATTTCATTTCCAAGCTTTACTTTGTCCTCAAACTCACTTCGAAAATCCCTGAACTCAACAACTTTCGCCTTTGGGGTAGTCTTTGCTTTCGCAAAGTGGCCCTTCAGGGCATTTGTAGTTCTTTTCTCTTTTTTCTCACCGTAAGCAAGTTGTACAGCAGTGTATCCATCAGTGTCCTGATTTTTCACTTGAGTGACAACACATGGCCCTGCCTGTATCAAAGTACAAGCAACACTCTTACCTTCTTCGGTATACGTGCTTGTCATTCCGACTTTTCTTCCAATTAAACCAGGCATTCTATTTTCAATTTGTTGCTTTAAACGTCCTCCAGGGGATTTTTTCGAAAAGGACTGCAAAGATAGCAAATCCGTGTCCTGATCAAAAAAATCATTTTAAAATTTTTAAGACAAAAAAAGGACCAATCAAATACCTCGATTGGTCCTTTTGTGTGGTGTAACTTCCTTAAACCTTTATTTCCACATCCACTCCGCTTGGAAGCTCGAGTTTCATCAAGGCATCTACCGTCTTAGCGCTATTGCTATAAATATCAACTAGCCTTTTATAGGTGCAAAGTTGATATTGGTCACGGGCCTTTTTATTCACGTGTGGTGACTTGAGTACTGTGAATTTCTCCTTTATTGTAGGTAAAGGAATAGGACCGCTTACTACTGCTCCCGTAGTTTTTACAGCTCTAACAATCTTCTCACTTGATTTATCTACCAAGTTGTGATCGTACGACTTTAACTTAATTCTGATTTTTTGATTCATTTTCTAAGCGTTTGCAGTTCCTTTTACCTCGGAAATTACATTCTCTGCTAGGTTTTTAGGAACTTGATCGTAATGTGAAAAGGTTAGCGACGCTGTAGCCCTTCCTGAACTGTTGGTTCTCAAGTCGGTAACGTAACCGAAAAGCTCAGATAACGGAACATCTGCTTTGATTACCGAAGAGGTACCCCTCGTATCCATGCCCTTCATCATACCCCTTCTCTTGTTTAGATCGCCAGTAATCGTTCCAGTGTATTCATCGGGAGTCACTACTTCCACAGCCATAATTGGCTCAAGCAAAACAGGACCACACTTATTTGCTGCTGACCGAAACCCAGCTCTCGCGGCTAATTCGAAGGATAATGAATCTGAGTCAACGTCGTGGAACGAACCATGAAATAGTCTCACCTTCATCGAATCAATGGGGTAATTGGCCAAAGGACCATTTTGCATTGCCTGCTCAAATCCCTTCTGGATGGCCGGGATAAATTCTTTGGGGATAACCCCACCAACAATCTGATTGACAAATTGCAAACCACTTCCCTCAAAATCCTCATCCTTGGGACCCATCTCGAAGACAATATCTGCGAACTTACCGCGTCCACCTGACTGCTTCTTGTAAACTTCCTTATGCTCAGAAGTACCAGTTATGGCCTCTTTGTAAGCAACCTGAGGAGCTCCCTGATTGATCTCTACCTTAAATTCTCTTTTCAGTCGATCAATAATAATATCTAGATGCAACTCTCCCATTCCCCGTAGGATGGTCTGGCCAGTTTCATGGTTGGTTTCCACCTGAAGCGTAGGATCTTCTTCCACCAATTTCCCAATTGCGATTCCTAGCTTATCTACGTCGGCTTGCGCCTTAGGCTCAATAGCATAGCCAATAACCGGATCCGGGAAGATCATCGACTCTAATACAATCTTTGACTTTTCGTCACAAAGTGTATCGCCGGTTTTGATGTCCTTAAAGCCTACCACAGCACCAATATCCCCACAATGGAGTTTATCTATTTGGTTTTGCTTATTGGCGTGCATCTGGAATATTCGTGATATTCTCTCCTTCTTGTCTGTCCTTGTATTATAAACGTATGATCCGGAATCCAACATCCCTGAATAGGACCTTACAAAGCAAAGCCGACCTACAAATGGATCCGTTGCTATCTTAAATGCCAATGCAGAAAAAGGCTCGTCCTTAGAAGGCTTGCGACTTGCAGCTTCCTCGGTATCAGGATTGGTTCCCTGAATATTATCTCGATCAAGTGGCGAAGGAAGCAATTCCATCACGTAATTGAGCATGGTTTGCACACCTTTGTTTTTAAAGGCGGAACCACACATCATAGGTACGAATGCTAAATCAATGGTTGCTGCACGGAGAGCCGCCACAATTTCATCTCTGGTGATGCTGTCAGGATCTTCAAAATACTTTTCCATCAAACCTTCATCATACTCGGCAACCGCTTCAACAAGTTGCTCCCGATATGACTCGACATCTTCAACCATATCAGCAGGTATTTCCACCTCCTCGAAAGTCATTCCCATGTCGTCTTCGTTCCAGACAATGGCTTTATTTTCGACTAGGTCCACGACACCTTTGAATGATTCTTCTGCACCGATGGGGAGCTGTAGAGGAACAGCTTTCGTTCCCAACATATCTTTTACCTGACCACAAACTTTCAAAAAGTCTGCTCCTGCACGATCCATTTTGTTCACAAATCCGATCCTCGCGACTTTATAATTGTCTGCAAGCCGCCAGTTTGTTTCGGATTGAGGCTCTACTCCGTCTACTGCACTGAAAAGAAAGACCAATCCGTCCAACACCCGAAGAGATCGGTTTACCTCGACTGTAAAGTCTACGTGTCCAGGTGTATCGATAATGTTTATGTGGTATTCTTCTTCTTTGTATTTCCAAAAAACAGTGGTTGCCGCAGAAGTAATAGTAATACCCCGCTCTTGCTCCTGCTCCATCCAGTCCATGGTAGCACCACCATCATGAACTTCACCTATCTTATGGTTGATCCCTGCATAATACAGGATTCTCTCTGTGGTGGTAGTCTTACCAGCGTCAATGTGCGCTGCAATACCAATGTTTCTAGTCAGTCTTAAATCTCTGGCCATGACTGATATTAAAATCTAAAGTGTGAAAAAGCTTTGTTGGCTTCAGCCATTCTGTGTGTATCGTCTTTCTTCTTGACAGAGGCACCTTCTCCTTTAGAAGCTGCTATTATTTCTGCCGCGAGACGATCCTTCATGGTCTTTTCTCCTCTAAGTCGGGAATATTTGATCATCCACTTTATACCGAGAGAAATCTTTCTGTCGGGGCGTACCTCCACGGGAACTTGGAAGTTAGCTCCACCAACCCTTCTCGCCTTTACTTCCACAGCAGGCATGATGTTGTTTAGCGCTGTTTTCCACATCTCTAAACCGTTCTCTCCAGTTTTCTCTTCTACCTGCTTCACCGCGCCATAGAAAATATTGTATGCAATACTCTTCTTTCCGCGAAGCATCAAGTTGTTTACAAATTTTGTCACCAAGGTATCCTGATATAAAGGATCAGGAAGAATGTATCTTTTCTTGGGTTTAGCCTTTCTCATTTTCTGAAATTATTTCTTAGGTCTTTTTGCACCGTACTTTGATCTTCGCTGTAGCCTGCCATTGACACCTGCAGTATCTAGTGCTCCGCGTACAATATGGTATCTAACTCCTGGTAAATCTTTTACTCTTCCACCTCTAATTAGGACAATTGAGTGCTCTTGCAAGTTGTGACCCTCACCAGGGATGTATGCGTTCACTTCCTTCCCATTGGTAAGGCGTACCCTAGCTACCTTTCTCATTGCGGAGTTTGGCTTCTTTGGTGTGGTGGTATAAACCCTAGTACAAACGCCTCTGCGCTGTGGACAAGAATCCAGAGCAGGTGATTTTGATTTTGAGGTAAGTTTCTTTCTCCCCTTTCTTACTAGCTGCTGTATAGTTGGCATAAAGTGTGTTTTCTACGCTCCCAAAATTTTGGAACGCAAAGATAGATATAATGAGAACATATCAAAACTGCTGTTTATTAATTAATTGTGGAGTAAATATTAGGAGAATTAAACCATAGCAGCCTGCATAAGCCCTTCTTTGAGAGTTAAAAGAAGTTGCTTGCGGTTACTCGCTTGGGTATGGGACAAATACGAAGTTTGTAAATTCCTGGTCGATAACAAATAGACAACAGTACTCGTCTGGATCTTTGTAATTGGCTTGAAAAACTTTCTCATCATCCACAAGTCCTCGTTGTGAAAATTCCTCCAAAAAAGATGCGAAGTAGTGCCAATTATTTTCTGCCTGAAAAGCTTCAACCAAAACCTGGCCAATGGGTTGCTGGACCTGACACATTGGGAAGATAGGGTAATCCGAAAATTCTTGTCTTCTGATTGCGTAAGAAGCCTCCTTTAGCGCTTCAGATACTTTCACAAAATCAGACGAGACTCTTCCTAGCTGTTTGGGATCTAATTCCGGATCGTTTTCCATGTCGCAAATTTACGGTAACCCACTGCAAATCCTGGCTCAAACTAAAGCCCTCCTGACCGGTTAAGAATCGAGATCAAACAGATATGCCAGAACTACCAGAAGTTGAAACTTTTAAGAGGTACATAGACCAAACGTCCCTCAATCAAAAAATCACCCAAATAGATTGTGCGGATAACAGACTGCTAAAAAAAGAACTTGAAGAGTTTGAAAAGCATCTTTTGGGTGAGTCTTTTACAGAGACGCATAGAATCGGGAAGTATTTGTTTTTAAAGACTACAGGGTCGAAAGTGCTGATCATGCATTTTGGAATGACGGGTAGACCTTCATACTACTACGGTGAGGGAGCAAGGCCAAAGTATGCACATATTACCTATCAGTTTGCAAATGGCTACTTCCTGGGTTTTCAAAACAGGCGGAAGTTTGGCTGGAATGACCTCACAGACAACATTGAACCTTACCAAAATGAAATGGGATTAGCCACTGATGCCAGCCAAATCACGTTCGATGCATTTGTCGCAGCTATTAGAAAGCGCAAAACTTACATCAAACCTGTTTTGATGGACCAGGCAGTACTTGCGGGTATAGGAAACTGGATGGCAGATGATATCTGCTACCAAGCCAGCATCCATCCTAAACGCAAGATCGCTTCACTATCCGATGAAGATCTAAAATGCATATTTGATGTGATGAAAAACTTGATTGAAATCGCTATCAAAGAAGAGGCTGTCTATCGCAATTTTCCTAAGCACTTTTTCATTCATATTCGTAAAGAAGGAGCTATCTGTCATCACACATCAAGCAAAATCGAAAAGCTGACGGTGGGTGGACGAACCACATTTTACAGCCCCATGAGACAAAAGCTAAACGGAGACTAAAGTACCTTCGAATTTCAAATACAAATTTTCATGAAAGCCAAATTCCACATATTTATGAAACCACCGCTGAGTTTTTTCCTTGCATTAGCTACTGCGCTCACCCTGGGTTGTTCTTCTAACGGAAGCTCAAGTACTGAAGAGGCGCCTCAGATCACAGTATCTGAAGATGGCGTGGTAAGGCTGGTGATCAATGCCGGAGATCAAATGAGTTACGACAAAGAACTGCTCTATGCTAAAGCAAATACTCCGGTAGAACTGACCCTAAACCACACAGGCAGATTACCAAAAGAAGCTATGGGCCATAATTTTATCATTTTAAAGCCTGGAACCGATGCTGCTGAGTTCGCAGGGAGAGCTGTCGCGGCTGGTGCTAATGATTTTATTCCTGAAGGCGACCAAATTATCGCTCATACAAAAATGCTGGGCGGAGGAGAATCCGATACAATCACTTTTAGTGCCCCTGCTGCCGGTACCTACGAATTTATGTGCAGCTTTCCAGGACACTTTGGCTTAATGAGAGGAAAGTTTATTGTGATTGAATAGTATTTGTAGTCACCTCCAGACCTTCACCTGACCATGCTGTGAAGCCACCTTCTAAACTTACCAGTCTCTGGAATCCCAGCTCACTCAGAATCTCCAAGGACTTTTCACTGCGACCTGCAGGAACGTTTGCTGCACAGTGTACGATATAGGTTTTGTCACGATCAAGCGTAGCTGCACGTTCCGCAAAATCCTGATCATAAATATTGATGTTGATTGCTCCTTCGATGTGAGATAACGCGAACTCCTCTGGGGTTCTCACATCCAATATCATCGCGTTTGCATTAGTGGCTAGTAGGTCCTTTGCCTCAATCGGGCTCACACTTTTCACTGGTTCGCTTTGGTTACTACATCCATAAGCCAGAAGTGAACAGATAATTGAGACGCCAATAACTTTTGTCAGCTTGCGGAAATTTGATTTGTGTTTTTTCATGCTTCTCATCTTAAGCAATATTGGTATAAACAGCCTGTACATCATCATCATCCTCTATTTTGTCCAACATCTTTTCAATTTCCTCCAGTTGCTCGTCTGAAAACTCAACCGGGCTTGTAGGTATACGCTTTAGGGTTGCTTTCTTGATTTCGATGCTTAACTCATCCAAAAGTCTGTTTAGATCTCCAAACTGGGTATAGTCGGCATAGGCATACAGCATGCCATCATTTTCATCTATTTCTTCCAAACCACCATCTATTAAGGATAGCTCCAATTCTTCCAGGTCTATATCTTCTGTCTTTTCAAATTCGAAGACCGCCTTTCTGCTGAACATAAATTCCAAGGAGCCGGATGGTACAAAGGCGCCCCCGGCCTTATTAAAATAAGATTTCACATTCGCCACCGTTCGGGTGGTGTTATCTGTAGCAGCTTCTACAAATACCAATACGCCGTGAGGACCTTTTCCCTCATATGTAACCTCATGGATCTCGTCCAGGTCTTTTCCTGATGCTCTCTTGATCGCATTTTCAATGTTATCCTTTGGCATATTCTCCGCCTTTGCATTTTGAATGGCGGTGCGCAACTTGGCGTTCATTTCAGGATCAGGTCCGCTTTCTTTTACTGCCACTGTGATGGCTTTGGCAAGCTTGGGGAACACTTTGCTCATCTTATCCCATCGCTTTTCCTTGGCGGCTCTACGGTATTCAAATGCTCTTCCCATCTTTCTAATTCTCTTGGATATTCCTGAATTTTTTTTGCTGAGAGCTCAAAAGTAGCTTTGATTTCTCAACATATCTAAGCCTGATAATCTCAAAGAAGATCTACAGGATATTTCACCCTGGCTAGTGAACTCTAAAAAAGTAGATCCTGCGACTATGGAATGCTGGCGCCCGACCCGCTGGTGCCGGTCTGGGCGCAAGGACCTGTGCGAGGGGCGTCCCAAATGAAAAGTAACAATACCGGCTAAGCTTCACGCTTTTTCCAGACCACATTCAAAATCACCCCGAAAAGTACCAAAGCCATACCTCCGTATATGATCCAATCATAAGTCTCATCAAAAATGAAATAGCCAAACGAGAGCGAGTAAATGATGCTGATGTAGGATAGAATACTCACCTTGTTCAGCTCCTCTTCCTGATAGGATTTGGTCATAAAAAATTGAGCCACCTGTGTACAAATCCCTACCGCGAGAAGCATTAACCAATCCAAGCCCGTAGGCTGAACCCAGATAAACGCTGACCAAACCGCGGAGACCGGAAGCATGACGAGTGGGAAATAAAAAATAATGACCAAGGGATGCTCTGATTTCTTCAGCTTCCGTATAAAATTGTAAGCCAAGCCCATAAAAAATGACGCAAACACCCCCATAAGCAGGTGTATCCAACTGATCCTAGGATCAAAGCCCTGAATGACCAAAATTCCAGCAAAGCTGAGACCGAAGAAAACAAACTGCATGGGCTTAACCTTTTCACCCACCAAAAAAATGCCAATGACGGTAGTAAATATGGGCGATAAGTATTGTAACGTTGACGCGGTGGCAAGCGGAATCTGCTGAAGTAAGCTGAAGTAGGTAACCAGGGCAATAGCACCTGCTAGCCCCCTTCCAAAAAGTACTTTTTTATTATTCCCCCATACGCTTACTTTTTGCCGCTTAAGGAAGTAGATGCTGATAACAAAAGAGATAATAGACCTAAAAAGTATGACCTCCACAGCAGGTATATGGGGGATTAGCTTTACAAAGACCTTCATCAAAGTGAAGACGAAGGAAGCAATAAGCATGTACACAACACCGCGGCTTACCTTCATCCAGCCGCTACCATTCCATCCTGGATCTCCAATTTCCGGTCTGCCATACCGGCAAGTTGCATATTGTGTGTAACGAGTATAAACGTTTGATTGAGCTCTTCTCTTAGATCAAAGAAAAGTTGATGCAGATTTTCTGCGCTGGCTGAATCCAGGTTGCCGCTCGGTTCGTCTGCAAAAACGATTGCAGGCTCATTAATGAGTGCCCGAGCAACAGAAACACGCTGCTGCTCCCCGCCAGAAAGCTCTGAAGGTTTGTGATCTTTTCGATTTTCCAGTCCTAGACGTGCCAACAGATGAAGCGCCTTATTTTTTGCCTCTATGTCCCCACGAATCAAGGCAGGCATGCTCACATTTTCGAGTGCTGTAAACTCAGGAAAAAGATTGTGAAATTGGAAAATGAATCCAATGTTCAAATTTCGAAATGATGCAAGGCGCTGACCTTTAAGTTCAGACAGTTTTGTGCCTTTTAAAGTGACCTCTCCCGAATCGGCATGATCCAGAGTACCTAGGATGTGCAATAATGTGCTTTTTCCAGCTCCAGAGGCGCCTACAATACTTACAACTTCTCCTTCAGCAACCGATAGATTGATTCCCTTCAGGACCTCCAGGCCTCCAAAAGACTTTTTGATATCAGCGGCTATTAACATGCCGGCAAAAATAGAAGATAAAATGTCCGACTGCTTTGAAATTCGCCTCGCAATGAAGTTTGAACAAATCCAAAAATCTCTTTGACGTTGAATTAGTTTCTGTGATGTGCGAAAATTGAAGGTACCGAGCTTTTAGACTGAACCGGGGAAGATTCAGCGGAACGTATTTTTTCAACTTAAGCGGCCTATGTAATTGGTTTTGCCAAAGAAGTGAGCTTTCTAAAGTAAAGGTCTTGCGGAAGCCTGCCGACGGTTGTTGGTAATGGCTTTTTGATCACTTAGCTTCGCAAAAAAATTCCCCATGAACATTCACGAGTACCAAGCAAAAGAAATACTGAAATCTTATGGCGTCACCATTCAAGAAGGAATTGTGGCAGACACCCCCGATAAGGCCAAAGAAGCAGCCAAAGAGCTAAACAGGGAGACAGGTACGGAATGGTACGTAATCAAAGCTCAAATTCACGCAGGGGGAAGAGGAAAAGGAAAAATCCAAGAAACAGACTCAAATGGAGTGGTACTTGCCAAGAGTTTAGATGACGTGGAGCCAAAATCAAAAGCAATCCTGGGGGGCACGCTTGTAACCCACCAGACAGGTGCGGAAGGCAAGAAAGTAAATAAAGTGCTGATTGCCCAAGACGTCTACTATCCCGGAGAAACAGATCCAAAAGAATACTACTTATCCATTCTCCTTGACCGGGCTTCCGGTAAGAACGTAATCATGGCTTCTACAGAAGGTGGGATGGATATTGAAACTGTAGCCGAAGAGACTCCCGATAAAATCGTGAAAGAGTGGATAGATCCAAGGGTGGGTCTGCAAGGCTTTCAAGCCAGAAAGGTGGCCTTTGCCTTAGGGCTTTCCGGAGAGGCTTTTAAAGGCATGGTGAAATTTATCTATGCCTTATATAAAGCATACGAAAGTACTGATGCATCTCAATTTGAGATAAATCCGGTATTGAAAACTTCTGACAATAAAATCCTGGCTGTAGACGCAAAAGTAAATATCGATGACAATGCGCTCTACCGTCACAAGGGCATCGCCGAGCTACGGGACATCACCGAAGAAGATCCACTAGAGGTCGAGGCGGGTAAATCCGGCCTGAATTACGTAAAGCTGGACGGAAATGTGGGATGTATGGTGAATGGGGCGGGTCTGGCTATGGCCACCATGGATATCATTAAACTATCAGGAGGAGAACCTGCCAATTTTCTTGATGTAGGTGGTGGGGCCAACGCACAGACAGTGGAAGCTGGTTTTCGGATCATCCTTCAAGATCCCAACGTAAAAGCAATTCTTATCAACATCTTTGGTGGCATTGTACGATGTGATCGGGTTGCAAAAGGAGTAGTAGAAGCTTATAAAAATATCGGGAAGATAGACATTCCCATCATCGTGCGTCTACAAGGAACCAATGCCGAGGAAGGGGCCAAAATTATCAATGACTCGGGTCTTAAGGTGACCTCCGCCATTCTGCTAAAAGACGCGGCTGATCGAGTAAAAGAGGTTTTAAGCTAAAATACCCTCAATAAAAATTTAGGGGTCGTTTTTAAAAAGGTTGCCATAGCATCAAACACTTTTACTATGGCTTATTTGAAAACAACTCTACTATTACTATTACTTTGCTTTTTCGCCTCTTGCGAACCTGAAGATCCTGAAGATCCATCGCTCAGCGAAATGCTGGCTGGAACCGACGTTCGGAAAGGCTGGAAAATTACCTCCATTGAATCCATCGGTATAGGTACAAAAGGCCCACCAAGAGCTTGTGTGGAAGACAACTTAATTTTCTACTACGTTGATGGGAGGTACGTAGTGAGTGAAGGCCAAAATCTATGCAATGCCTCAGATCAACAGTCTATAGAAGGTACGTGGGCTTTGATCAACGACGAGTTTATTCGTGTGGAAATAGGCGATAGCCTGCAGATCTGGACCATAGAATCATTGAACAATCAGCAAAAAGAGCTTTCGTCCAATTTTATTGAAGGTTCAAGGATCTACAGCTTGACTTCATCGAATTAGGCAGTTTCATTTCGAAATCCTTTAGGGGCTTTTTATCAACGCCTGTACTTCTATGTAAATAATCCCGCCAATTATGAGCATCGTTAGATTCATCCTTTCTTTATTGACAGTAGTAGTATTGCTGCTGATGCTAAGCTAACTTTTGATCGACACGGGCAACTCTTGATCGCACATCTAGTCTGATAAAATAAAGACTAAGGATTCTCGAGAGTTTGCTTCTGACGACCCTACAGGTGAACATAGCACAATGCAATACCACTCTTTTTACTGCTAATGAACTGCCACTATTTGAGTAGCAATTCATTAGCAGTAAACAAAAAACCCTGCACAAGGCAGGGAAAAAAACGTACACCCAGAAGGAGTCGAACCCTCAACCTCTGGAGCCGAAATCCAGCGCTCTATCCAGTTGAGCTATGGGTGCAAAAGCGCAAATATAATTACTTGGTGAGTGTAGAGAAATTTCAAATGCACAGCTAAGCGTAATGGCTCCTACAGTCTGTGCTGTATTTGGGTTTCGGGCTGAAAATCAATGTAACATCAGCTTAAAAACAAGAATTTGCCTCCCAATCTTCGTGCTCACTGTTGCATGCTCTAAGCAAAAGCGGTTTCTTGAAATATAACAATCTGAACCAAAAAAAGCACTAGAATTACCCAGTACTTTTTTGATGCTTCACAGACACTACCCGGTAGGACTAGCCCAAAAAACTAGCTAGCGTCAGGCAAATTATGAGACCTGTGGTACATATTGCAAGGCTCCTGTTCAACAATTTTTTTTGCTTACTTGAAAGTGTGAAAAATATCATAGCTGTTTGTTGTTTGATTAATATGTAAGTAAAAGCCTACCCAGTATCCCAACGAGTTTTCTCGTTCAAAATGACTCACAGATAGACTACCCTAGTCTAATTGAAGATGAGCCGTGGTGGTCACAACCATTTCTTCTTTTTAAAATAGAGCAGCATGGCTACCGAAATTCCAATCATCAGGCCCCAGACGATGAAATATCCATTTTTGTATCCCAGCTCTGGCATGTAATCAAAGTTCATCCCGTAAATGCCTGCAATGAATGTAAGCGGAATGAAAATAGTGGCTACTGTAGTAAGCACTTTCATGGTCTCATTCATCTTTTGCGACAATGAGGCGTAGTAGATATTAGCTAAGCTTTCCAAAGATCTGGAGGTGGAATCTGCTTCCTCAAGGGCGCTTGCGCAGCTCATCTTTAAGTCATTTAAGAACTTCAGATTCCCTTTTTGGAAGTAGGAAGTTCGATTATTGTGAATATAATTGAGGGCCTCCATTAATGGAGAAAGTGCCTTTTTGATCAAATCAGCCTGCTTTTTGCTCTTCTCCAACTCCAGTAATGTTTGATTTTGTGGATCCTGATAAATCTCTTTTTCCAGCTCAGCTACATCCTTATTAATGTCTTCAATGGTCTCGAAAAAATTGTCCAGAATTGCATCCAATAATTGGATTAATAGATAGTCTGCAGGCTTTTTGCGCACAAACCCGATTCCTTCCCTGATCTTGGACCGGATGTCATCGAAATGATCACTCACCTTTTCTTGGAAGGAGATCACATAATTTCGACCTAGAATAAACGACAATTGTTCCACATCCAGCTGATCCGCCTCATCCAAGAGAATAGACCTTACGTTAAAAAACAGGTACCCTTCAAATTCCTCCACTTTGGGTCGCTGCGTGGTATCCAGAATATGTCGAACCGTCAATCGGTCGAACTGCAGCTCGGTGGCCAGCTTTTGAATGAGGTCCACATCGTGTAGACCATGAATATTAAGCCAGCAAATCTTACTGCCATCCGTAGACTTGAGTAGGTCGTACTTTTTGTCCATTGATTCCTCCAAATGCGCATGATCAAAAAGAAAAGTTTGCATCTTGATCTCATTGAGCTTTTTCTCACCTATAAAAGTGATCTCAGCTTTCCCTTTTGACTTGGATTTAAGGTCTGCGTACATATTTACAGGCGTTAGGGTAAGATTCGTCAGGGACCTCAAACCTGTAAAAAGAAGCTTATCAGGTCGGAATTGATTGGGTTTGATCTTGGGAGACATAGTTAGATGATAATCAGCGCTCGAAACATTGCTTTTAAGTCTAAGTTAAATTTTGCGGATCAATTATGAGTGAGAAAGAAGCTGTACTTGAACGATTAAAAGAAAAAGAGAAGATGCGCAGAGCTGAAAGGCACATGACCAAGCTTTTCATATTTTCTAGCTCCATCTTGTTTCTCTCTTTTGTTGTGGCCTGGCTGCTTTTAAAGTTGCCTGAGATGATCATCCCAGAAATCTACGATGCAGCCTCAATCATTATTATCATTAGTAGTGTACTATTG
>JBCCLV010000069.1:0-21328 GCA_039026695.1 Bacteroidota bacterium | reverse complement strand
GAAAAGGATAATGAAGTACTAAAGGAGTTGCTATTTACTTACCAACTTAGTTATAGGAACTACATAGAAAATCTGGAAAAAGAATATCCCGAATATTACAAGCTCAAGTACGATTCAAAAATTGCCAGCATTCCAGAGCTACAGGCCCAGATCAGCGACAATACAGCAATACTATCCTATTTCCTCGGCGATGAAGAAACTTTTTTGTTCTCCATTACCCAAGATAAAGTGTTGGTCAGCAGGAGACCTAGCTCAGGAAAACTTGAACGACTACTAAAGGGCTTTAGCAATGCAATCAGGTTTAAGATGGAAACTGCGCTCACCAGCACCTCTGCCGATTTACGAGATCTCCTTATCCCTTCACTACCTTCGAAAATCAACCAGCTAGTCATAATCCCGGATGGACCACTGGGAAAACTCCCGTTTGAAGCGCTGATCAGCAAAAAGGAGAACCGTTTCCTGCTTCAAAATTATCGTGTCTCCTACGACTATTCCGCCACGCTGCTCCTAAATAGGAAAAAGGAGGACGAGACAGAAAGTCCTCAGATCCTGCTCATGGCACCTGTTGAGTTTGATAATCAAGATGTAAACCTTGGATCACTGCCGGGTACCAGAGAGGAAATCGAAGAAATCGCCTTGCTTTTTAGAGGTAATAATCATAAAGCTGCGCTAAAAATTGGGCCTGCGGCCAGCGAGTCAAACCTAAAAAATATACCTCCAGAACCCTATCAATTCCTCCATCTTGCTACTCATGGGGTGGTCAATGAGTTCAGCCCGGCACTTTCAAGAATCTTTTTGACTGGCGGGGAAGATGAGGACGGTAGCCTATATACCGGTGAGATCTACAACCTAAAAATTGACGCGGATTTGGTCACACTTTCCGCATGTGAGACGGGGTTGGGAAAAGAATCTAAAGGAGAAGGTATCGTAGGACTAAGTAGGGCACTACAGTACGCAGGAGCTAATAATATTATCGTTTCTTTATGGCAGGTAGGAGACCAATCAACGTCCGATCTAATGATTGAATTTTATAAATACTACCTGCATAATACCCATCATGGTTACAACACAGCATTGAGACAAGCTAAACTTAGCCTACTCAACAGCCAGAGTTATCAATCACCCTACTATTGGGCACCTTTTATCCTCGTTGGGAGATAAGCTATTTAGCTACTCAGCCAGTAGTTCATCCACGATTTCATTGAATCGATCTTGAAATTCCTTGTAATAGGCACCAGTTGCAGGACCGTTAAAGTAACTATGAACGTACCTAGCATAGCCCTGCTTATCTACAATTACAAGTGTAGGAAACGCAGAAATACGTTTTATAAATGGGAACGGAGTGGCGGCATCAGTCTTACTTAGCTTTCCTCCCAGCACCATCTTGTACGGAATTTCATTGGCTTCCCGGTACGATTCTAAACGCGAAAGTCCATAGCTCTTGCTGTAATCGGCTTCATACGAAGCGGCTATAATCTCAACGCCTCTGTCTTTGTTTTCACGGTACCAACTGGTTAAGAACTTTGTTTGATCATGACTATTCGGGCACCACGTGCCGAAGAGCTGTATAACTACAACCTTGTCCTGAAATTCGATTGGGTTTAGAAAATTTCGTCCACTACCCGCTGCTAGTAAATCGTAGTAGGGTTTGTGTGTTCCAGGTTCAAGCTTGACCATCTCAAAAGGGTCTGGAAGTTCAGCTGTTGGATCAGCACTTGCCTTCCAGGATTCTTTGTAGCCGTCATCAAAAACGATCTCACCGTTCCACGAACCCTCTGCCTTTTTGCCTAAAAGCATAAAAGCATGCGCTCCATCAAAAGATGACATCTTAAGCGAATCCCCATCAATAATACCCTCAAAATAGCGGTAGTCACTGGTCTTTGTAAGAAAGGTTCCGTACACAACGCCACCTACTTGCCGAAAAATACCTACACCCTCAGAAGCATCTTTGGTATCAGGCTCAAAAGTCATTGCCCAGCGATCTTCTAACTTGACCGACGGACGAGTACTGCGCTTTTGCAATCTAGGGGCGCCGTAGGTTGCAGTAAAATCGAATGACCTCTTGCGATAATTTTTGACATACTTTCCCTTCATAGAGGTAGCGGTAATCTCTGCTTGCAATTCCACATCAAAGGGTGTAATGGGTACTATCAGGCGACCATCTATAAAAGAAACATCACTAATTACTCTCCTCTCTTGACCATTGATGAAGGTCAATTGAGGTAGCGAACCGTCAGGATAAGTCACCTCAAATGCGAAGGGGACTTTTTTTTCCGTGTAATGAATTGTACCCTGCCAGAGCCCTGTTTTGAGGAATTGCGCATTGGAAGACAATGAGATACAAGCGAAAAATACTAATCCATAAATCAACCTCATGTGGACTTACTATCTAAAACTGAATTTAAAATTAACATACCAGCAAACAAGGCGCTATGATTCTTCATTTTGATATCGCCCAAAAATTGGCTATTCAGTTGATTTTATTCGAAGTGCGATAATGACACAATTATTCTGATCTTTGTAGATATATGACATTTACAGAATTTGGACTCAACGAGTCCTTGGCAGAGGCGATTGATCATATGGGTTTTTCAGAAGCAACCCCGATCCAGGAAGAAGCAATACCATCCATTATTCAAGGACAAGACTTAATTGCCTGCGCACAGACGGGAACTGGAAAGACCGCAGCTTTTGTCATACCTATGCTGCACCTGCTGGCCGAGCAGCCCAGTGATGACGTAAACGTCTTGATTGTTTGCCCAACCCGCGAGCTGGCGATACAAATTGACCAACAGATTGAGGGATTTTCGTATTTTCTACCTGTAGAATCAATCGCAATTTACGGAGGTGGCGATGGTTCTGATTTCGCCCAACAGAAAAAAGCACTGACGCAGGGAAGCAACGTAGTGGTAGCTACACCAGGAAAGCTGATATCTCACCTGAATCTTGGGTATGTTCAGTTCAATTCAGTTACTCGTCTGATTCTGGATGAAGCCGACAGGATGCTAGATATGAACTTCTACGATGACATTAAGAAGATCATAACCTTTCTTCCCAATCTTAAGCAGACCTTGATGTTTAGCGCCACTATGTCTCCCAAGATTGAAAAGCTGGCACGCGGTATCTTAAAAGAACCCAAGCGAATCACCCTGGAACTAGCGAAACCAGCGGAAAATATTGCTCAGGAAATTTTCCGTGTGGAGGAACCCTACAAAATAGAATTGATAAGTAAGATTATCGGTAGATATAAGGATTTTGAAAGCATCCTGATTTTTTCCTCCACCAAAAAGAAAGTAAGTGAAATTGTAAAAGGATTAAAGGCCAATGGAGAAGTAGCTCTAGGCATCTCCTCTATGCTGGAGCAGGACGAAAGAGAACGAATTCTCTTAAAATTTAGGGCCAAAAAACTTCGAATTCTGGTTGCAACCGACGTGCTCTCCCGTGGAATTGATATCAAGGACATCAACTTGGTGATCAATTTTGATGTGCCAGGGGATGCGGCAGATTATGTCCACAGGATAGGAAGAACGGCACGAGCCAAGACGAGCGGAGTAGCCATCACACTGGTTTCCAAAACCGATAATTACAAAATGAAGCGCATTGAGAAGCTTATCGAGAGAGATCTGGACAAGCTGGACTACCCCATGAAAAGGTAAATTCCTAACTTCGCGTCGGAATGAAAAAGGTGGCCTTTTATACGCTGGGGTGCAAATTGAACTACTCTGAGACGTCCTCTATCTCTCGAATGTTTGAGGCACGTGGATACGAGAAAGTTGACTTTACCGATACACCAGATATTTTTATTGTAAATACTTGTTCTGTGACCGAAAATGCGGACAAGAAATGTAAAAAGATCGTTAAAGAGGCCAAGAAAATTTCACCAAATGGCTTTGTCACCATTCTGGGTTGCTACGCGCAGCTCAAGCCAAAAGAAATCTCCGAGATTGAAGGAGTGGATGCAGTCTTGGGTGCTGCAGAGAAATTTAGACTTTTCGAATACCTAGATGATTTTACCAAAGGTGGAGTCTACGCTTCAGAAATCTCGCAAGCTAAAGCCTACAATGCTTCCTACTCTATCGCAGATCGTACCAGAACATTTTTGAAAGTACAGGATGGGTGCAACTATGGCTGTTCTTTTTGTACCATTCCGCTGGCGCGTGGAAAAAGTCGCAGTGATACAGTTAGCAACATTGTAAAGCAAGCAGAAGAAATCGCCAGGACGGAAGTAAAGGAAGTAGTTCTTACCGGAGTTAACATTGGCGATTTTGGAATACAAGATGGCGGAAGGAAGGAGAAGTTTATCGACTTGATCCGGGCCTTGGACCAGGTAGAAGGGATTGAGCGATTTCGGATCTCTTCCATAGAGCCCAACCTGCTATCGGACGAGATCATCGAATTTGTATCCCAGTCAAAGAAATTTGTACCACATTTTCACATCCCACTTCAGTCTGGTAGTGATAAGCTACTGCGGAAAATGAACCGAAGGTATTTGACGCCATTATACCAATCGCGGGTAGAAAAAATCAAAAAACTAATGCCGCATTGCTGTATCGGAGTGGATGTCATTGTGGGTTTTCCAGGCGAAACAGAAGAAGAATTTCTCAACACCTATCATTTTTTGAATGAGCTGGATGTATCTTATTTACACGTTTTTACTTATTCCGAAAGGGTAAATACACTTGCGGTGAAGATGGATGGGGTGGTGGATCCGCAAGTACGCACCAGACGCTCAAAAATGCTTCGTGGGCTATCAGAAAAAAAGCGTCGTTTCTTTTACCAAGAAAATCTTGGCAATTCATCTCAGGTACTTTTTGAGGAGGATATCAAGGACGGAATCATGTATGGATTCACTGAAAATTATATCCGAGTGGGTGTTAAGTACGATCCTTTGCGTGTAAATGAGCTTGCCAATGTAGAGCTGCTTGAAGTTGATCCGGCAGGACACGTCACTGTACAAGAAGCTAAGGAAGTGCTTGTTCATGCTTGATCTCATTCCCTACCCACAAAATAGAATTTTATGAAAATCATCTGTATCGGCAGAAATTACGCTGCACATATTGAAGAGCTGGGTAATGATCGTCCGGATGAACCGATCATCTTTATGAAGCCAGATACTGCGCTTCTTAAGGAAAATGAGCCCTTCTACCATCCAGACTTTTCAGAGGATGTTCACCATGAAGTAGAGCTGTTGGTGAAAATTTGTAAAGAAGGAAAGTCCATTAAGAAAGAATTTGCACATACTTACTATCGAGAGATTGGCTTAGGCGTTGATTTTACAGCTCGTGATTGGCAGAATAAGCTAAAAGACAAAGGACATCCCTGGGAACTGGCCAAAGCTTTTAATGGATCTGCTCCTATTTCAAAATTTATTCCCAAAAGTGATCTCGACCTTACCAACATCAATTTTAGGCTCGAAAAAAATGATGAATTGGTGCAATCCGGGAATACTGGCTTAATGCTTTTTCCGGTGGATGAGGTGATTTCTTTTGTGAGTAGGTTTATTCAACTCAAGATTGGAGATATCATCTTCACAGGGACGCCAGAAGGTGTAGGTCCGGTGGCAATCGGGGATCGGCTGAAGGGCTATCTGGAAGGAGAAAAGCTGCTGGACTTTGAAGTGAAATAATGATCGCTACCTTTTCAAGATCTTGAATCTATCTCCAACCTACCAAGCAATAGTGGTAAATTTTTCTCCTGCCTTGCGTTATCTGATCCCGCTAATAATACTATTCCCAATCTTGCTCCATGGACAGCAAGCAAAAGATCATAGTTATCTTTTTCCGATCAATCCAGGGCAGCAAAATTTCTTGGCCGGCACTGTTGGAGAAATCAGGTCTTCCCATTTCCACACTGGAATCGACATAAAAACAGGCGGAAAAACCGGGCTTCCTGTTTATGCAACCACAGATGGGTTTATCTCCCGGATTAAAGTATCTGCCCGAGGCTATGGGCATACTTTGTACTTGCAACATGAAGACGGAAATCTTTCCGTATACGCTCACTTAGAAAACTTTGTACCCAAACTAAAACAGTGGGTGATCTCCCGCCAGTATATAAAAGAGTCATTTGACGTTGACCTTTTTCCTACAGCGCACCAATTTGATTTCCAGAGAGGGGACATCATTGGATACTCCGGAAATACAGGCTCAAGTAGCGGTCCGCATTTGCACTTTGAGATCAGAGATGCCCAACAACGACCCCTTGACGTGCTGGCGATGGGATTTGAAGAAATCAAAGACAGTAGAAAACCGATCGTAAAGAAAATCGCCTTTGAAACGCTAGCAGAAGACGCTAGAGTCAATGGCTACTTTGGAAGGTTTGAATTTGACCTCACTAGTGTTGATGGAAGCTATCGGATGACCCAGCCATTGCACCTCTCAGGTAAAATCGGTATCGAAATTTACTCCTATGACCCTATGAATGGCGTTCCTAATAAAAATGGAATCATCGAAACTACCCTGAAAGTCAATGGAGTTACCAAATTTTCCGAAAACAAATCACCGCTGGTATTTTCAAAGCAGCGCAGCACTTTAGTGCACTACAACTATGAAGCTTCACAAAAAGGAAGCCGAAGATTCAATAGACTTTACATAGCCGATGGCAATGAGCAGACGATTTACAACAAAAGAAATCGGGGGATCATCTTTACAGGAAAATCCAAGATAGAGATCTATACGACAGACAGCTACCGAAACACCTCAAGTACTGTAATTACTACTGCCGATACAATTCCACCTTTCGATCCTAGCCTGAGGGCAATGGATAGAATAGGGAATTTCCTCCATTTCAAATCTGATCAAACGGTCTCCATCAAGCTCGACGAATGGCGATCTCTGCAACCGTATCAAAAAGATGGACTCAATGGCTACTATGTCTGGGATCTGCGAATGGGTACACCAAAGAGTGCATTTGTAAACGGGCAAACAATTTCTACGAGCTTGGTAGGCACGATTCCACCCAAGCAAGCTTTGACATACGTGCAGCAGGAATTTGATCTAAAAATGGAAGCCCAGAGCTTATTTGACACGGTTTACCTCACATTTGAAAAAGAATATGATACAATACAAGCTCTAGAGCTTTTCAAGTTTAAAAATGCCACCGAACCGTTAAAAAGAAATGTAAAGATTACGTTAAAGCCAGAGCAAAATCATCACATTGATGCATCAGTCTACTCCGTTTTTGGTAAAAAGAAATACTACGCTGGAGGCACCTGGCAAGGAGACAATATCACCTTCTCCACCAGAGATCTGGTGACTTACACCATTTTAAGAGATTCCGTTCCACCTACTATCAAACCACGCAGCGTGGATCAAAGCCAATTAAGCTTTTACATCCGCGATGACTTATCAGGTGTCAGCTCTTTTCGCGCTGAAATTGATGGAGCATTTGTCTTGATGTACTACGAACCAAAAAGAAACCTTATCTGGTCTGAAAAACTGGACAAAAACATTCCTTTTAAAGGTCAGTTTATTCTCGAGATTATTGACAAAGCAAATAACAAAAAAAAATATAAAAGGAACTTATGATCTCTCTTAAAGCTGGCGACCAAGCACCTGATTTTGAAAGTAAAGACCAAGACGGGAACCCAATCAAACTTTCAGATTTTCGTGGTAAAAAGGTAGTGTTATATTTCTATCCAAAAGATAACACACCTGGATGTACCGCAGAGTCCTGCAATCTTCGAGATAATTACGAAGCGCTGCAAGCAAAAGGATACGAAGTGCTGGGAGTAAGCAGTGACAGTGAAAAATCCCACCAAAAATTCATTAATAAGTTCGAACTACCTTTTAAGCTTTTAGCTGATGAGGACAAAAGTGTACACGAAGCTTTTGGAACTTGGGACCTAAAGAAGTTTATGGGGAAAGAGTACATGGGGACCATAAGATCCACCTTTTTGATTGACGAAGAAGGTAAGATTGAAGAAGTGATTGAGAAAGTAAAAACCAAGGATCACTCAGCACAGATCTTAAAGTAGTTGGGTTGCTGTAAATATCCTTAGTCTACTTCTACAGACTTTAAGTTCAGCGTCTACCCTTACTTAAAGGTTAATAGGGCTAACACTCAATTCAATCCAGCTCGAGGCGTTTTGATCAGCTGAGTGGCATACAGCATTTAAGATTCTTAACATCTTGTTAGCACTATCATTTATGAAAGTGTTAGTAGCCGGCTTTTGCGCACCCTATTCAGGAAACTGTCCTGTTCTTGAATAGCGGTAAGTATTACCGCCTTCATCGTTTGATTTCATAATCAGTGTCTCGTTTTCAAAAGAGATCGTGTACTCTTTATAGCTAACGTTTCTATCGTAGTTTATCAAAGTCAGTAAGGGCCGGTGACCGTCCATATGCCAAAACCCTTGACTGATACTTTCGTCTGGGTTTCTCAGTCTAAAACGCATATCAGGTCGAATCAAAATGAACTGTTTCCTGTTCAGGTCAAAGTTCGAAATCCAATCTCCATCAGAATTCTCCACCTTTGATAAGGCCCAAAGACCTTTTACCAGATCCGCAGGAGCGGGTGGCATCTCTTGGATCTGGACTAGAGATACTGTAACTGCCATTCCTTCTTCTTGCCGAGTCCATTTCATAGTATCACCTAAAAAATTGACTTTGAAAGGCCCGAAATCGTCTTTTATACCGAGCTCATTTGTAGGTACCAATTCCTGAGTCTTCTCGCTGAATGACCAAGTTCCAACGGAATTTTGTGTCCAACCATTTCCTCCTGTACAGGTGCCATCTTCTCTGAATTTAAACCATTTGGCAACAGGTGTCATTTTTCTAGTTCCTACCATTACTTCAGACACACTCCAGAAACCACCGACTGTCTGTGCGGCAGCAAATTGCATCATTGCTATGCCAATTAACAAAAGGACGAGTTTAATTTTCATTTTCTAATTCAATCAATACTTTAACGATTTTACTAGCAAGTGTCATTTCATTGATTTGATCTCCTGTATTGGATAGCAATGCTACGATGTACTCACCCTCCTCAATGTTGATCAACATAGATTTAAAACCCTCTGTGGAACCTCCGTGAATAATGTATTTTTTATCAATCTCCAGATTCCCCATTTGGTAAGCGCCCCTACCGTCGAATACTACCCACCCATATCCATAAGAAATATTTGGGACAACGCCATAGGTATGATTAGTCATCATAAGTTGAGTTGACTGCTGACTCAACAGCGTGGGAGAGCTTACTTCCCGGCCCCATAAATAAAGATCATATGCACTAGAAAATATTCGCCTTCCCAAAGTGAGATCAATAAATTTATTGCGATTCCACTTAGCTGTTGATGGTGAATAATTGTAAGCCTCTACCGTATTTTCGAATACTTCAGTATCTGAAATAGTACTGAACGTATGTTTGAGCCCAAGCGGTTTACAGATTTTTTGATCCAACAATTCCGCGAAGGGCTGTTGATAAACATCTTCTAAGATGATACTCAACAAATGATATGCGAAGTTGCTGTAGTAAAACTGACTATCTACTTTTCCTAGCGATGGTAATTGACTGATGAAATTCACATATTGAGCATTGGAAAAGTGCTTTCGTTTAAATAACCGTGCATCATTTTCTAAAAGAGTATCAGCAACTTGTGTATAATCAGATATTCCTGAAAGATGACACAGCATATGATGAATTGTGATGTGGGGATCGAAATTGCCAGTGTATTCGAAATGAGAAATACGATCAACTAACTTATCCTCCAGAGCAAGTCTACCCTCTTCCACTGCCATTAAGACCAGACTGGAAATAAAAGACTTGTTGATTGAGCAAACATCAAACCGATGATCCAAGTGCATGGGTATATTCCAAACGCGATTAGCAATACCAATTGCTTTCTCAAAGAATACAGAGTCTTTTGATCCAACAACCAGCGTTCCATGGAAATCATCGGCTAGATGTACTTCTGTAATCAAACTATCCAGTTTGGATTGAAGCTTTGTTTTCTCTGCAATCGTCCGAGGTTTGCAACCTGCAGCTAGTGTCAAACTGATAGCTAAGAATAGAATGTGTCTTTGCATGGACCTCTGAAATTTGATTCAAGAAGGACTTTTTTGAGCCTACAAAAAATAGAAATCTAAATTATGGGATGAAATTCTCTACTGAGTGGCGAAGTTTTAGCAGAGATGAATTGATCCACGTAGTTTTTCGAAATAGGGATTGCTTCACCATTGATAATCAGCTCCATTCGGGTGGTAGTCTTATTGATTTGCTCAATATTATTTGGATTCACCAAATAGCTACGATGACATTTTCGTAAAGTATTTTTAGCTGCAAGTTCCTTTTCTAAGCTCTTTAACTTTTTTCGGATTAGACGTCTATTAACAATGCCATTGACTTTATGTACGATTTCCACGTAATTATCAGCCGATTTTACGTAGAGGAGGTTCTCCGGTTTTAGTTGAAGTTGCTCTTTAGTATTTGAGGAGATAATGGTTATGAATTGAGATCCAACTCCTTCAAAACCCATGATTCTGGATGCCAAGTAGCTTATGGATACAGGTACAAACAAAATCAATGGATATTCATACAAGAACATAGAATAACTAGTCCAGGACATTTCTGTCCAGTGGAAGAAGTAATTGAATGCAATAAATGTCAAATTCAACCCGAAGATGGTAGCAATTACTGCAGTGACTAAAGGCTTGATTTTTTGATTAACTCTTATGGCTGGTGCAAGAAGGAACTCCACTGTATAGAATACAAGAGAAATTATGAAAGCATGTACCAATGACCTGAAAAGTAGTCCATGTCCCGTAAAAGCCTCGACTTGGTCAATATGATATGACCTATAAATAAACAATGAGATAAACATGAATAGCCCAGACCAACAGGTGACAAGCCACCCGTAGATATTAGTTTTTCTGCCCAGCATTACAATTACGTAAGTTTTCGATCACATTGTTTATGAGCCATAGGTGTCTTTATATATGTCTCGAATGTACTAGAGTCTGCTAGCGATTCCAACGCATGAGGAAAGTACGGCATTTATAAATATGAAAATCTTTATAACTACAAATAGTAGAAAGTGCGGTATTGACTACATCGTTTGCTATCTGCTTTTTTACTTTCTTCCTTTTTCAATTTTAAAGAATAAAGTGGGTTTGCCATTTTCAATTCTTCTTTCCTGAAGTTTCATACCTACTGATTTTGCCACTTTCTGTGATGCTAAATGGGGTTCGTCCGTTGCAGCGATTAAATATTTGAAATTCAGCGTTTCAAAAGAGTACCTAATTATGGCCTTTGAAAATTCCTTGGCGTAGCCTTGCTTAGTGAATTGTTGTAACAATGCGTATACCAATTGAGGTTGCTTCTCACCGAAGAAATACCAGAGACCTGTGTAGCCAATTGTTTCCTCCGTATCTTTCAATTTCACCATCCAGAGACCAAAGCTGTCTTTTTCAAAATGCCTCTCATTCTTTAGCATTATCTCTCTAGCCTCATCAAGTGTGATTTGCTCGCTATCCCATAGAAATTCTTTGATATACGGATTTATGTTCAGCTGATGAAATAGATCAGCATCATCAAGACCAAAAGGAGTTAATACCAGTCTTTTCGTTTCTATTATGAGGTTCATTATTGGATTTGCTTATGTTTAAGTAACTCTTGATGAGCTAACGCTTCTACAATGTGGATGGTGCCAGTCTAGTCAAGTCTGCTGATGCTTCCACGGCGTTAAAGTAGATTACTATAAGAAAGAAGAAAATCCTGCCAGAGGCGTCAAGTAGCGGTAAGTAACTTCTTTAAACGACAATTATGCAGCTTTTTTACTAAAAACTATAGAGAAGGCTAAGTGAGGCCGTACGTCTATGCACTGTATTAGAAAAAACTCTACTCAAGAACAGATGAAGCTACTTCTCTATGAAGTTTCCATCTACCATCAATCTTTTTGAGTATAACCAGAAAAGAATTCTTTAGCTCTATTTGCTGGCCTTCTGCATCTGTATAATAAGTTTTACTGGAACCCCAATCATATGCCATGGTATCGTTCATGATGTAGGTTTCAATTGGTGTCATTTCTATGCTATCATAAGGAAAGATACCTCTTTCTCTGCCTAGTGTAAACATCTCGTCAAAATTGGGTCCACCTGGCCTTACGGTTTTCGCATCAGGAGTTACCCACTGAGAAATATCCTGATACCTTGCTTCTTTTATCGCCAGAACTACATTCGAGCGAGTTTCTTCGATTAATTGTAATTCTGTTTTAATGTCTAACCTGTTTTTCTCAAGTACTTCCTGCTCACTTTCTTGATTTCCACTGCAGGACATCAATGTTAAAACGAACCATGTAATTGTCAGATTTTTCATAAGTAGTTTTTTTAGAGATTAATGACCCTTTCCAAAATTCTGGCTGAATTGCAGATGCCCACACGCTTTTATCGAAGAGCAAAAAAAAATACTTTCTATCAATTGTTATAGCAAATAATTGTGGAAAATGAAGGTTTGTACGTTGATACCGGTTTTTGATTTTAGATCCTGAACATTTTAATAAATTGGAAACGGGCAAATTATCCACAGCGGCAACTACAAACCCTTAATAAAGAGAGTAAAACAGACTTTTTTTACAAAGCTTCAATTAGACATTTACTTATTTACTTTTGAAATAAGCCACAAAACTCAAAAAAATAGCTGCTGAGGAAACCAATGTCATCATTGTCCCTGGTAAGAAGTTTACGTACCCGCCTAAATCCATAAACAGGAAGTAGCCCAAGTCTGCCAATCCACCTGTGATTGCTGCGAGAAAAACAGCATGTTTATTTCCTTGCCAAACAAAAAAAGAGCAAATAAGGGTTGTTAATCCTATCCAGAGTAGATTGAAGCCATGCTGTCCAATGACAGCACCTGCAGCGTCTGGATAATCTGCAATAAGGGTATCTGGGTCAATGGCATCAGCTATACCGCTCACAGCTCCTGCTATATCTCCACTCAAAATGAAGTTATCGGTCATGATTCCTGCGAACAAATGAACAGCTCCCCAAATGAACCAAAGGATCGAGGACACTTTAAAAAAGATGTTTAGATTTTTCATGATACATAGGGATTTTATAGTGCTTCAACTAAATGTGAATCTCGCTACCAGAAAAATGCAATGCATTATGATTTCATAAGAAATGAGCTAGTATCCTTTTTTCATCCGCTTTGCTTTGGCTGCACTTAGGGTCTCCGGATTTACGCCGATGTAAGATGCAATCATATGTTGAGGAACTCGCTGCACTATGTCAGGGTATGTTTCGATGAAGTACTCGTAACGTTCAATCGCATTTGTGCTGATTAGCATTAAAATACGCTGTTGCAAAGTATGTAACCATTTTGTGATTGCGCCTACGTTTTCTTTCTCTCTATCAAGATCCTTTTGTAGAACAATAACTGTTGAATCCTCCAAGGCGTCCATAAAAAGAATTGACTTAGATTCCGGTTCACAAGTGTCTGCAATGACCCAACCCTCAGATGCAAACAGGAAGACATTCTCTCGACCGTTTTTATCAATTGAGTAACTCCTTAAGAGTCCTTTTTTTACATGGTACACTTTAGTGTTAAATTCTCCGCTTCTTTGGATCACTTCACCTTTTTTTACGTTGGTTGCCTTCATTATTGAGAGTTTTTAAATGTTTCCAATAAGACCATCCAGAAGATACCTTGACGGATTTATTGAAATAGAGTTAGAGTACCACTAGAAGATATAGAATAGATAAGAATTTTTGGACAGCTAGACAATTCTAGTAGACAACCAGGGGACCTGGGTATTCCGAATCGGGTGGAGGTTGTAGATCTTACCAAAAGAATAGCCCAGAAAATCCGCATATGGCTAAAGCCGTCCTGGCTCTTGCAATAATAAATATCTTTAAAATTGTAGCAAAAGCCTCAATTCGCAAATGAATCACAATTCAGAGAAACTAGATAAAGAAGAAATATCAAGTTGGTTTCAGTCCCTGCAAGACAAGATTTGCAGTGGACTGGAGTCACTGGATGGTAATTCAATTTTTACGGAGGATTTATGGCAAAGACCAGCTGATGGAGGTGGTCGCTCCAGAGTAATTAAAGCTGGTGGTCTTATCGAAAAAGGTGGAGTGAACTTTTCTGCAGTTGAGGGCGAAACTCCCGAAAAGATTTTGAGGGCTTTAGATATCTCTCGATCAGATTTTTTTGCCACGGGAGTATCAATTGTACTGCACCCAAAGAATCCGTGGGTACCCATCATCCACATGAACATACGCTACTTCGAAATGAGCAATGGTGTTTATTGGTTTGGCGGAGGTATCGACCTGACTCCTCATTTCATCATCCCAGAAAAAGCACGACTATTTCATCAGACCCTAAAGGATGTTTGCGATCAACACAGTCCAGATTACTATGAAACATTCAAGCGCTGGGCAGATGAGTATTTTTTTGTAAAACACCGGAACGAGACCAGGGGAATAGGTGGGATTTTCTTTGATCGTCTTTCCGCTGACCAGTCTTTTTCTGCAAATCAGCGATGGGATTTTGTTCAGGATGTAGGTGAGACTTTTTTACCTATCTACACGCAAGCGGTTGAAGAATTGAGAGAAAGAACTTGGACTGATCTTGATAGGCAGTGGCAAAAAACAAGGAGAGGAAGATATGTAGAGTTTAACTTGGTACTCGACAAAGGCACCAAATTTGGGCTAGATACCGATGGACGCACTGAGTCTATTTTGATGAGCCTGCCGCCAGAGGCTAGCTGGGAGTACATGCAGCAACCTGATACTGAAGTGCAAAAAAATACCCTTTCGCTTCTTCGAAAGGGTATTGATTGGATAAATTTCTAGTCTTTTTTATAGCATATTGAATTTTGACATGAGGCCGTCTTTATATGAGGCTCCAATTGAAAAATTCTTTTCACCTATATATACTTGCAAATCTTCGATGCGATTTATTTTGGTCCGGTTGATAATGTAGCTCCTGTGGACCCTACTGAATATGCTTTCCGGTAAGCGCTTCTCAATGCCTTTCATCGTATAATGAACAATGTGCTTTCTACCAACCTCAGTATTGAAAATCACATAATCGGCCAAAGCTTCTACAAAAAGGATGTTATCATAGGCTAAGCGAAATAGTTTACCATCACTTTTCACGAAGATGTGGTCCTCCTTCTCAGCGAGAATTTGTTCCTTCTTTAAATTTTCTCTTACCTTATTAGCTGCCTTCAAAAACCGCTCATACTCTACTGGCTTCATTAAATAGTCAGCAACTGAATCTTCAAAAGCCTCGGTAGCATATTCCTCTTTTGACGTAACGAGAATAACGTTGTAGGCCTTTTGCAGCGATTTCACTAGCTCCAAGCCGCTCATCCCCGGCATTTCTATGTCTAGGAATACCACGTCCACATCATTTGAACTTTCACCCAACAAGACATCTCCCGCTTCCTTGGTATTGTCAAGGTCATGCGATAACGTGAGAAAGTCCGTCTTTTCTATATACTTATTGATTACCAGACGCGACATTTTGTCGTCATCTACTACCATGCAATTAAGTGCCATTATTTTCTGTTTAAGATTTGGTGAATGTATTTACCGATAATATCAAATTCAATATTTGTATGAGCTCCTACGGATAGCTGATTAAAGTTGGTATGGTCAAATGTATAAGGAATAATCGCAACTGAAAAATGGCTCTCAGCCACATCAAAACAAGTGAGGCTTGTCCCATTGATACAAACACTTCCTTTTTCAACCAAAAGCCCCTCATTCTTCAGCCTAAGGGAAAATATCCAGCTACCATCCAACTGGTCCACGTTCAAGACTTCTGCTGTAGTGTCTACATGACCTTGTACGATGTGCCCATCAAATCGACCATCCGCTTTCATACAGCGCTCAAGATTCAGTTTATCCTCAAGAGTTGCATCCCCTAAATTAGATTTATCTAGCGTCTCAGCTATTGCTGTAACCCAATGCGATTCATTCTCAACCGCTGTTACGGTTAAGCAAACTCCATTGTGAGAGACGCTTTGATCTACTTTCAATTCATGAGATATTGGTGATGCTACATTAAAATGAAGGTTCGATCCCTCTTTTTCTATATTCTTGATTACACCGATTGATTCAATAATTCCTGTAAACACGTGTACTATCTTTAGGAGCAAAGAAAACGAATTGCAAGACACGTACAAGCACAGAGGCCTGCGAAAACAATTAGTTAAGGAATTAGCAGAAAAAGGCATATCAGACGCAGGCGTACTTTCAGCGATAGGTAGGGTGCCAAGACACTTTTTCTTCGAGCGAATTTTTGACAGTCATGCATATGAAGACAAAGCCTTTCCGATCGCTGCGGGCCAGACAATCAGCCAACCGTATACAGTGGCCTACCAAAGCCAACAATTGGGCATCAAGCAAGGTGATAAGATTTTAGAAATTGGCACTGGATCAGGCTACCAATCTTGTGTTTTGGTAGAATTGGGCGCAGAAGTATTTACCATTGAATATCAAAAGGAGCTATTCAGAAAAGCGATACGATTTTTACCTTCCATTGGCTATCATCCTCACATCTACCACGGTGACGGCTCCCTCGGTATGCCAAAATTTGCACCATACGACGGTATAATCGTAACAGCAGGGGCGCCAGGTATTCCACGAGAGCTGATTCAGCAACTTAAAACAGGAGGAAAACTAGTGATTCCGGTGGGTTCACCTAAAGAACAAAAAATGAATTTGATTACTAAGTTAGACGAGCAAAGAGTAGAAAAATCGGAGTTTAGCACCTTCAGTTTTGTCCCTTTATTAGGAAAAAATGGAAGAAGCTTCGACTAGAAGGCTGTAGTCCAAAATCGATAGCACTACCAAAGTTTAGCGTTTACCTCCTTAAAGCTTGCCAGTTTCACTTAAAAGAGATTTTATTCGCAAATGAAAAAGACAAAAAAATGCAGTGAGTCATTTGTCACCATGACTGAGCTGGTACTACCCAATGATACCAATGGACTGGACAACCTAATGGGTGGCCGCTTGATGCACTGGATGGATATAGCTGCTGCTATTGCGGCTCAAAAGCACTCCAATAGAATAGTGGTTACTGCATCTGTAGATAATATTTCCTTTACTGAACCAGTCAGAAAAAGTAATGCCGTCACCATCACTGCGTTTGTCACCCGTGCTTTCACTTCATCCATGGAGGTCTATTTGGAAGTTATTGCCGAAGACATCCCCTCTGATCGTAAAGTTCACAGCAATAAGGCATTTTTTACTTTTGTAGCGGTAGACCAAACAGGGCAGCCGATAAATATTCCTGAAGTAGTTCCTGAAACAGACCTAGAAAAGGAACTTTATGCGGGCGCATTACGTCGGCGGCAGTTAAGATTAGTCCTTGGAGGGAGAATGAAGCCAGATGAGGCGACTGAGTTAAAATCAATTTTCACGCTTAACACTGCTGAAGATGGCGCTAATGGAACGTGATAATTTACATCTACTCCTTAATGAGGAGTTGTACCTGATTGACAAAACAACCCACAATACCAAGATCACCGATCCTAAGGACGTTCGTATTAGCGTTGCTAATCAAGCAAAAAACATAGGAGAGGAATATGGTGAAGATCAGAAAATTATAGGTCTTGCGATCTTTCATGAGTCAAACAAGAAGGAAGAGCTTCAGCTATTGGAGAAGATCATTGCAGCCTGCAAACTGAAAAAGGAACAATACCAAGTATTTAGCACTGGCCTAGATACATCTATAAAATTTGAAAAAGCACTGGTATTCGCTACCTCCAGCGAAACCCATTATCAGCCCTTCGAAGATAATGGACAACAAAAATTGTACGCTGCACCTCTAAGTGAGATCATGAACAATCGCTCCGAAAAGGCCAAACTTTGGGACGCCTTGCAGGTATACCTTGCATCTGGATCTTGAGTAAAACTAGTTTTTCAAGAGGATACGGGTAACTCCGTCAAAATCATTATTCAAAGTGAGCAGATAGGTACCACTTTTGATCTCACCTATATTCAGGGTTTGAGTTTTGCTGTTGATCTCTTTCTGAAAAACCAATTGACCTGCCAGAGAAAAAATCTGGACTCTTCCAATAACTTTATCAGACTTCAAATGCAGCATTGCAGTGGTGGGATTAGGCCAAAACTCTAGTCGGCTTGCGTCCTCGAGCCCTAGTACATTAAAACTATTTTGTGTTATAAACAGGGTTGTTTCTGCATCACAGGATCGAGCATCTTCTACAGTGACACTATAGGGGCCAAATCGATCAATTTTGATCGACTCGGATGTTGCTCCGGTATTCCAGCTGATATTGTATGGAGCTACACCGCCCGAAATATTCACATTTATAATTGAGTCCAGCTCATCAAATGTCAGAGAAATATCTAAGGCACAGGCTTCAAGAATCGTAAGTGTACCTTCTTCATAAACAAATGAGTAGTTGTTGCTAGACCCTCCGGTCAATAAGATGGGGTAATTGCCAGGAGAACTTGACGAGTTAGCACTGGTGCTGGCTTGGGGTTGGCTTGGTAAATCCGTAGCAGTTTCTTCATTTCTAAATCCCTCATAGCTTAGCAGAAATGAAGGAATGCTTTCGCCCTGCTCAATCTCAACATCCTGCACGCTCACATTCAAAGCGGCTTTCTGTACATCCAAAATACCACTTACATACTCAAAATCGTATTTTTCCGAAGCTCCTCCACTGATCGAGATGGTATAATCCCCAGGAGTACTCTGCAGCGTAGCGTTTGTAGAAGCTGCTGGCTCTGCATCAAGCGCGGAAGGACCATCACCATCTATAAACCCCCGGTAACCAAAAGTTAAGGGGGGAACTTCTCTTCCATAGTTACTCGACATATTGTTAGCCGTAACTGTCAACGTCACCTTTTCACCCAATACGGTTAAGGTAAAAGAATCTTCAATAGACCCAAGGTCGTTGGTGGCAGCAATGCGAATGCTGTAACTAGGTTTAGCGATGAAATCAGCGGTTTCAAGTATTGATAGCTGATCTTCATTGATTGAAAACGAGGCATTGTCTTGGTCGCCTGCACCAGCTACCAATGTAAATTCTATTGGGGCTGTTCCCCTTGCACTAATTGTAGCAATTTCTGAATTACTTACTGTTCCGTCTAGAAGGGTGCTGGTACTGAGATCCAGATCTGTAGGTGAAGCAAGCGGCTCAAAAACATTTAAAACAAAATTCCGATCGAGTATACCTCCGACATTTGCAACCCGTAATTGAATAGAGTAGCTACTCTTTGAAGCAAAATTTACCGTTTCCTGAATGATGAGTTGATTTCCGCTAATTGAAAAGGCGGAATTGTCCCCAGAACCCGCTCCACCAATCAATGAATAGCTAATTGGAGCGGAACCATCAGAATTTAAGATGGCTACTAGGCTTCCACTAGCAGTACCGTCTTCTATTTCATCATTACTCAGCGTAAGTGTGCTGGGAGCCCTTACGACATCCAGGGTAAAAGCACTTTCCGTGCTTCCCTCAGAGTTGCTAGCCTCTAAGCGGATACTAAATGTGTTTTTGATGTCTATATCTACATTTTCTTCAATAAAAAGCTGGTTACTAATAACGGAGAAAGAGGCATTGTTTGTATCCCCTGCACCGCTAGCTAAGCTGAAAACTAGAGGGTCAGTTCCATCAGCTGAAATCGTTGTGATCTCCGATCCCGCGGCAAGACCATCCAAAATAATACTGCTATTCAACTCAAGGTTATCAGGGGCAAACCTCGGTTCCAGCACATTCAATTGAAATGCTTCAGCGTAAGTCCCACCATCATTTGTAGCACTAAGTCTAATACGGTAGCTACTTTTTACCGAGAAGTCAACGAATTCTTCTACAATCAGTTGGTTTCCGGATACGGTGAAGGAATTGTTATCGTCTGAGCCTGAACCTCCCGTCAGTGCAAATGTGATAGCTCCTGAACCATTCGTAGACAAAGTAGATACAACATCGTCTTCAGAGGTTTCGTCTTCTATGTCGGTTGTACTAAGGTTTATCTCAGAAGGTACTATCACCACTTCCAAGGTAAAAGCCCGCTCGAAGGCACCCTCGGAATTAGACACCCTAGCCCTTATGCTATAGCTACTCTGTGTAGAAAAATCAACAGTTTCACTAATGACCAACTCGTCAGCGTTGATGCTAAAAGCTGAATTGTCCTCATCTCCTGCTCCAGTAACCAGCGTGTAAACCGGCTCATCTCCATCTGTCGTGAAAGTACCGATAGAGGCCCCAGCAGTTGTTTCATCAAGAACAATCAGGTTTGAAAGAAGTAGACTTGTGGGCGAGTTAATTACAGCTTCGGTCACTCCGATTGTGAATACTTCTGATACTGAGCCTGCCGCATTTTCTGCGCTAATCCGTACGCTGTACGAAGACTGAGTGGAAAAATTAGGAACTTCAGAAATACGTAGTTCTCTATTGACAATCGAAAACTTTCCATTGTCTGCATCTCCGCTCCCTGAAACCAGCGAAAATGTAATCGGTACGGTACCATCGGCGGTTAAATCACCAATCTTTGTACCGCTAGCCGTTCCCTCCTCCACTGAATTATTGTTAAGCTCAATATCAGTAGGTGCCGTAAGGGTCACATCTCCTCCTAGAATGTAAATGTCCTCGACATCTTGAGCTGATAGTTCTTCTTCACTCCAGTAATCTATTCGCTGTATTCTCCCGGCAAAATTGACTTTTGTCTTACTCCCCTGATCTGATCCTAAAGCAATACCGTCTGAGATCTCCCCGAATTGGATATCTCCAGTGTGGGAATTTAAGAAATTTTGCGTGGTAAAGTTGCTTGCACCTACTTCAGCACCATTTACGTACAAGTGCATATTGTCACCCGATGATTGGTCTGCCAAATCAAAAGTTGCAGCTACATGATAAACTGTGTTTGCCGCTATTTGAAATTGAATTGAATTTCGGACAGAACTATTTTGAGTGATACTTAATGTCAAGTAGTCGTCATAAAGGCCAATATGCCAACCATGGGTAGATCCTCCTTCTTCGTAGATGTTTTGCCACCCAACCGGATTGGTAGACTCAAACCACAACGAAACTGACCGTGACACAGTGGATGGATCAGAATTGATAAGATCGGAATTCTCTGGATTGATGTGTGCAGCTCCATTGGACTGCCAAGACTGGCCAGCAATACCAGGCACTATATTGGCGGCATATCCGATGCTCCCGCTGCTAGTGGTAGGATGATCATTGAGCTCGCTGATGGTACCATTTAAAGTCCAAGTAAAATCTGGAATGCCCACACTCACCGCATTAATGACTTGGGTGTAGTTATCTAAGTCGTCCGTGGTAAAAGAACCAGATGAGATTCGGTTAGAATTGTTTCGCGCAAGATCTGTATGAATGTAATGTAGAAAGTAT
>JBCCLV010000068.1:0-21627 GCA_039026695.1 Bacteroidota bacterium | reverse complement strand
GAGTTCGGAGCGAAAGAATAACTGCCAAGGGATATGGAGAATCGCAACTACTTATAAAAAACGCACAAAGCGAGGAACAGCACCAGAAAAACAGGCGCACTGAATTTAAGGTACTTCGCTACAATCCAAGCAACAGTATTGATGAAGAAGGTGATGCTGAACCAGTAGACGAGTATGATCGATTTTTTCAAGAATCAGCCGACGGGAATCCCTAATAACAGTTTTTTCTCTGCTCACTTGCTCTTCTATCCTTGACAATTAAACGTTATGTCCCCCAATCAATCAAAAGGAACAGATCGCTATGACCAAAGAGGTGTCTCAGCGGACAAGTCAGATGTGCATGCTGCCATCAAAAATGTAGACAAGGGCCTTTTTCCTAAAGCATTTTGCAAGATTGTAGAAGATGTAGCCCAAGATCCTGAATACTGCACCGTAATGCATGCAGATGGAGCTGGAACCAAGTCTTCGCTTGCTTATATCTATTGGCGAGAAACCGGAGATTTAAGTGTATGGAAAGGAATTGCGCAGGATGCGGTGGTCATGAATCTGGATGATCTGCTTTGTGTGGGGTGTACTACCAATATTTTTCTATCATCTACCATTGGTAGAAATAAGAGGCTTATCCCAGGAGAAGTGATCAAAGCGATCATTGAAGGTACGGAGGAAGTCCTACAAATGCTTAGAGACCATGATGTTGATATCAGATCTACCGGAGGAGAAACTGCTGATGTCGGGGACTTGGTGAATACAGTGATAGTAGATAGCACGGTGGTTGCCCGCATTAAAAAAGCTGATGTCATAGATAATGCGAATATTCAAAAAGGGGATGTGATCGTTGGGCTGGCATCTTACGGCCAAGCCAAGTACGAGGAAAGCTACAATGGCGGAATGGGTAGCAACGGGCTCACTTCCGCCCGACACGATGTTTTTGAAAAAACCTATGGTGAGAAGTATCCTGAAAGTTTTGATCAGGGTGTTCCTGGTGATCTGACATACTCAGGATCTAAAAAGCTCACAGATTTAATTCAAGGAACACCGTTAAATGCCGGAAAGCTGGTCCTCTCCCCAACTCGTACCTATGCACCGGTGATACAAGCCATGTTAAGTGAGATGCGCAGTTCCATTCATGGGATGGTACATTGTAGCGGTGGTGGTCAAACCAAAGTCTTACATTTTGTTGAAGGATTGAAGATTGTAAAGGATAACTTACTTCCAATACCGCCACTTTTTAATTTAATTCAAAAAGAAAGTAATGCCTCATGGGAAGAGATGTACAAAGTCTTCAATATGGGGCATAGAATGGAGATCTACACCTCGGAAAAAGTAGCAGAAGACCTTATTAGTATTTCTAGGTCATTCGGGATTGATGCGCAAATAGTTGGCCGAGTAGAGGAAGCGCCAAAAAAGGCACTGCACATTCGATCTGAGGTTGGATCATTCGACTATTAGATTGTCTTTCCTAGAACAGTTTACTAAGATGGTCTGTGTTTTATGAAACCAAAATGCACTAGTCTTCGATTCACCTGGTCAATGAAATCGATTATATGCTCCATGCTCTTTTGTGCTTTTGCAGTGGCAGGAGCACAGCAGAAACCAGTAGTTGTAGTAGAGCTCTTTACCTCTGAAGGCTGTTCTAGCTGTCCTCCTGCTGATAAACTGTTATCTTCGATTATAAGCCAGCAGCCTGCCGGAGTGGAGGTTTATGGGCTTTCCTTTCATGTAGACTACTGGAATTACTTAGGCTGGAAAGATCCTTACGCCCAAAAGGAATTCTCCGAAAGGCAGAGAAACTACGCTTTTAGGCTTTTCAGTTCAGTTTACACACCACAAATGGTAGTCAATGGGCGTCACCGATTTGTGGGCAGTGATCGTGAAGCTTGGGCAAATGCCTTGAATGAGGAAAAATCAGCGAATGATGTGCTTATTTTGAAAGCTTCGGTAATGCATCGTGATCGAAAAAAAATCACCATACGAACCACAGATCTTGGGCCGAGTACAATATTGAATTTGGCGATTGTGGAGGAATATGAATCTCAGCCAGTGATAAGGGGAGAAAATAGGGGCAGAACGCTGGGTCATCACAACGTGGTAAAATCATTTTCATCAGAAAAAAGCAAAGACAAATCTATTTTCAGTGTGACTGTACCGGACGATCTCGGGGAGAATGCGAGATTGATAGTATACACCCAAGACCCAAAAAGCTGGAAAATTTTGCAGGCCTCTCAGATAATGCTGTAGCACAAGTGGAATTTCATCAAACCTCTTTTCTTGCTCTAGGTCGTATAGAATACGAAGTAAAAAGCTGCTCTTTTTTTTGACATCCAGATCTTTTGAAATCTTTCTTTTTCGTTTGTAGTTTACATTGCTATGATTGGATATCGATTTACCGAATTCATTCCGGAGAAAGATCCTGAAAAAACTGCTTTTGACAATCTTCTGAATATCTTCATGCAATTGCTGGTGATTACCTCCGGTGATGTAGGGGAAGCTTTGAGTTGGCTCACAAATCTTGATCGCGAGCATGGCATTGCCAACTCAGAATATGGTATTGGCGACTTCATTGATGACTTGAAGAGCAAAGGCTATATCGACGATAAAAACGAAAAAGGAGAGCTCAAAATAACTGCTAAAAGTGAACAGCAGATCAGGAAAAGTGCCCTTGAAGAAATCTTTGGCAAGCTTAAAAAATCTGGGAGGGGAAATCATCGCTCAAATTTCACGGGTACTGGGGATGAAATCACTTCAGATTATCGTGAGTTTCGCTTTGGCGATTCGCTTGAGCAGATTGAAATGACGGAGAGCCTTAGGAATGCACAAATTAATCACGGCTTAGGTGATCTTTATCTCACGGAGGAAGACCTGGAGATTCGCGAACGGGAGTTCAAAACGCAAACCTCCACCGTGTTGATGATCGACATTAGTCACTCCATGATTTTGTATGGTGAGGATCGGATAACCCCTGCAAAGAAGGTCGCCATGGCTTTGGCCGAGCTTGTGAAAAGAAAATACCCCAAAGACACCCTAGATGTAATTGTTTTTGGAAATGACTCGTGGCAGATTGAGGTGAAAGACCTTCCTTACCTTAATGTAGGTCCTTACCACACAAATACGGTAGCAGGTCTAGAGCTGGCAATGGACCTCTTGCGTAGGCGAAAAAATAAAAACAAGCAGATTTTTATGATCACTGATGGTAAGCCTACGTGCCTCAAAGAAGGAATCAAGTACTACAAAAACAGTTTTGGCTTAGATCCTAAAATTTTGAATCGTACTTTGAATCTGGCTGCACAGTGTCGCAGAATCAACGTTCCTATTACCACCTTTATGATCGCTTCGGATCCGTATTTGCAAGAATTTGTTCGGGAATTTACCGAGGTGAATAATGGGAACGCATATTACAGTAGCCTTCAGGGGTTAGGCAACCTGATTTTTGAAGACTACCGAAGAAATAGAAGAAAGAATCTTTAGATGAAATACTTAGACATGTCTGCTGATCAAAAGATGAAGATCAGCACTTTTGGCGAACTAAAAGCCGCCGGATATACCTCCCGATCTATTAAGGACGAGCTGCGAGAAAATCTAATTATCGCAAGGCGTGCTGGGAAAAACATTTTTGAAGGAATTTGGGGATATGAGGATACGGTGATTCCCGATGTGGAGCGTGCTTTGCTTTCTCGGCATAATATAAATTTTCTGGGATTGCGCGGGCAGGCAAAAACGCGGATGGCCCGAATGATGACAGGTTTACTAGATGAAGTTGTCCCGGTCATTAAAGGTGCCCCTCTTAATGATGATCCTATCAATCCAATTTCCAAGTTTGCCCGAGATCTTGTAGCTGAACAAGGTGATGATACCCCTGTATCTTGGCTCGCACGAGAGGATCGCTACACAGAAAAACTCGCTACCCCGGACGTGACCATAGCTGATTTGATTGGTGATGTTGATCCTATCAAAGCGGCTAGTCTCAAACTTGCTTACTCTGATGAGCGTGTGATTCACTTCGGTCTGGTACCCAGGTCCCATCGAGGTATTTTCGTGATAAATGAATTGCCGGATTTACAGGCCAGAATTCAAGTGGCGCTTTTCAATATTCTGCAAGAGGGAGACATACAGATTCGTGGCTTTAAGCTGAGGATGCCGCTGGAAATACAATTTGTTTTTACTGCCAATCCAGAAGACTATACAAACAGAGGATCTATTGTTACTCCACTGAAAGATCGGATTGATAGCCAAATCATTACCCATTATCCGGGTACGATCGAGATAGGTAAGAAGATCACACAACAAGAAGCCATGTTGCCACCTTCTCAAGGTGAAGCGGTAGAAGTTTTTGATCTTGCCAAAGACTTGGTAGAGCAGATTGCAATTGAGGCGAGAGAAAGTGAGTATGTAGATGCCAAAAGTGGGGTAAGCGCACGACTCACCATTTCGGCCTACGAAAACCTGATCAGTGCCTGTGAGAGAAGACTGTTAATTAGTGGCGATTCAAAAACGACTGTAAGAATTTCAGACTTTATAGGCGTAATACCATCAATAACCGGAAAGGTGGAATTGGTTTATGAGGGCGAACAGGAAGGTCCAGGGATTGTAGCCAATAATCTAGTTGGCAAAGCAATTCGGTCACAGTTTATCAACTACTTCCCGGATCCTGAAAAAGAGCGAAAAAAGGAGGGAAGCAACCTTTATGATCCAATTAAGGAATGGTTTGAAAAGGGCAATATGGTTGATTTACTTTTTGATGCATCGGACAAAGCTTATCAAAAGGAGCTAAAAAGCATACCGGGGCTAGAGGATTTAGTAAACAAATACCAGAACACGAAACATGAGGGCTTCAAGTACTTCCTGATGGAATTTGCACTCTTTGGCCTTGCTGAGTACAGTCTCTTAAGTAAACATCAATTATCTCAAGGCCTGCAGTTTAAAGATTTATTCACCAGCATGTTCAATATGCCTGAGTTGGGGGATGATGAATGAAGAAGTTTCCACAGCGCATAGATTAATCAGGCAGGGAGAGGGGCAGTCGATAGAGTTTAAGAAAAAAGCCAATCATCCTGAGAAGATAGTGAGAGAAGTTGTGGCTTTTGCCAATGCTTCCGGTGGTAATCTATTTATCGGGGTGGATGACAATGGGAGCGTCAGTGGTTTGAAGTTTCCAGAGGATGAAGAGTACGTACTCTCCAAGGCGATTCAAGAGCTAATAAGACCATCTGTGGAATTTGAGGTAAACTACCTTACCATGAAGAACGACGCTGAAATTCTTCATTATAAAATTCCAGAGGGAAAGAACAAGCCCTACTTTGCACTACTCGAAAAAAAGCATAGGTATGGAAAATCTTTCATTCGCGTAGATGATCATTCGATTCAGACCAGCTATGAAATGCGGCAGATATTGAAGTTTGGAAACCAAAAGCATGAGCCGATTGTGTTCGAAGATCGAGTCAAAGAACTATTTGATTACTTCAAGAATCATAAAGGCATCACGCTTCATCAATATTCAGAGCTGAGTGGAATGGACCGGAAGTTAGCTTCAAGAAAACTAGTAGATTTAGCACTTTCAGGCGCACTACGTGTGGAACCTAGGGAGGGAGGTGATATTTTTCTGCCAGCAGATTGATATTAGCATCTAAAATCGAATACCGCTCATTGGACTTTTAAACAAGTAAATCCCGTTTCTGCACAGCAAAAAAAAGGCAATATATGACCAAGTCTTCTCTAAAAAAGATATTCGTTCTGGATACATCTGTTATCCTTTATTCACACGATGCAATTCTCAATTTTGAGGAGCATGATGTAGGAATTCCCATCACAGTATTAGAAGAACTTGATCAATTTAAAAAGGGAAATGACACCAAGAATTTCGAGGCGCGAGAATTTATCAGGTTGCTGGATAAGCTTGCCAAAGATCACAATTTGAATGATTGGATCCCATTAAACGGTAAGGGGAAAGGCAGCTTTAAGGTGATCATGGACTCATCGAGCACACTTGATGCTACTAAAGTATTTGCAGACAATAAAAACGACCACCGTATTTTGAATGCTGCGCTCACCATGAAAGAGCAGGAGAAGAAGGGGAGAGTAATTCTGGTTTCCAAGGACATAAACCTCAGATTAAAGGCAAAATCGCTGGAATTAACAGCTGAAGACTATGAAACTGGTAAGATTAAAAATGTAAATACCCTTACTACCGGTAAGTCAGAATTAGACGATATCAACTCTGAGCACATTGATGATCTTTTCAAAAATCATCGCATCGACCGAAAGAAGATCCTAAAACGAAAGAAATTCCCGGCTAACAACTATTTCATTCTTAAAAGCGAAAAAAATTCTGTTTTGGGTTTTTACAATCCTGTGAATGATACGGTAGATAAAGTAGATAAGGAGACGGTATACGGTATAAAACCTCGCAATGCGGAGCAGACTTTTGCCATGCATGCGATCTTAAATCCTGAGATAAAACTTGTGAGTATCAATGGTGTGGCAGGAACAGGAAAAACATTGCTTGCCTTGGCATCTGCCCTAGAGCAGCGAAAGAATTTCAAGCAGATATACTTGGCTAGACCAATTGTGCCACTTAGCAACAAAGACATAGGTTACCTGCCGGGGGATATCAAATCAAAATTGAATCCTTACATGGAGCCGCTTTGGGATAACCTTAAATTCATACAAAATCAATTTAAAGAAAGTGACAAGGAGTTTACCCGTATTACAGATATGGTCAATCAAGAGAAGTTGATGATCACCCCCCTTGCTTACATCCGCGGCAGAAGCCTATCGAACATCTTTTTTATTGTCGATGAGGCACAAAATCTGACGCCTCATGAAGTGAAAACCATCATCACCAGGGCAGGTGAAAATACCAAAATTGTCTTCACAGGAGACATCTACCAGATTGACACACCTTATTTAGATTCTCAGTCAAATGGGCTTTCGTACTTAATAGACCGCATTAAAGACCACCCGATGTTTGCACATATCACTTTAGAAAAAGGCGAACGTTCCGAACTTGCCAACCTGGCAAATGAGTTGCTTTAAAAAAGAGGTACTTGTAGGTGTGATTTTTTGTCTTATGTTCAATTTTCAATCAAGGCAATGATATTTCCTCCGGGATCTTTGAACCAAGCCAAATGAGAACCTTCATCGTCCCACGATATACCCAATTTGTCGGTTTGGAAAGGAGGACCGTACTGCAAAAAGCGTACACCTTTTTCGCTTAGATTTGAAACAGTCTTTAGTATGTGGTCTACCTGAAAATTGAGGGCCGTTGCGTTTGAAGCGCGGTGATCTTCTTTTAAAAACATCACGAAAAAACAGTCTGCTGAAAGGTAAATATGAAGAAACTTGTCTTCTACTTTATCAACATGAAGTCCAAGCTTTTCTTTGTAAAAGAGGTAGGATGCTTCAAGAAGATTTGTGGAAATACTGCAAAATGCGTTTAAGAATCTCATGTTGCTAATATGGAAAAAGTGACGGTCTTTAGCCTATCACGATTTAGTAATTATGAGTTACTGGCAAGGACGCTTGACGATTACCAGATTGATATTATGGTTCTGGGCAGTAAAGGGGGTGCCGACTTGATGGCCCAGGAGTATGCCCTGTCCCAAGATATTCCCACGCAGATTTTTTTGCCTGACTATCTTAAATATGGCGATGACGCAAATTACCGTAGGAACTTGCTTATGATCGACAATGCGACAAATGTGATCCTCTTTTGGAATGGCCACTCCAAGAGCCCACTCACTTATCTGGATTACATCAAGAAACTTCGCAAGAGATTTCGCACAGTTTTGTATTGATAACAGAATGGATTAATAATCAAGCTCTTTTGGGCTGCCGTTGTTAATGTTGCTTAAGGCTTTTCTCACCTTCTATTTTTCATGAGGGCAAAAAGAAGTGAGTACCTTTTCTAGGTCTACCCTCTTAGTACCTATTTCAGGTTCTGCGTGATACTAACAATTACCTATTTCCACGGTTTTGTCTTCATGCCAGATGCAATTTATCGCTACCTGCTATCGGAAAATACGAAGAAAAAAGCAGAAAAAGTCATCATCTGGGCGTCAATCGCAAGCTTTTTGGTACACCTGGCAGTGATCGCATTGGTCAATCTAGGTTGGGTAAATCCGCCTTTTGAGTCTGACTTACTTACCAATCCAATCTCAGCGATTTACACTCCCTTTTCTTTCATTCTACTTTTTGAAGTATACCTGCTTGTTTACCACATGCCATTTTCTACTTCGAATTACATCGCGAAGCAGTACGAGATTATTACTTTAATCGTGATCAGAAGGATTTTCAAGGACCTTGCCAATCTGGATCTCTCTATTGATTGGTTTGAAGACAAGTACGACCTGATTTTCACTTATGATATTGTGACTGCATTACTGCTTTTCGTTCTTATCTATTTCTTTCATAGACTGGCGGATAAAAAGCCCTCTGCAAAGCCAATCGAGGATCTTCCCTCAAGAGTAAAAGTTTTTATAAAGCGCAAGCGATTGATGGCTTCTTTGTTGGTGATTGTAGTGGTCGCAATGGCCATCTACAGTTTTGTGGAGTGGTTTATTGGTGTAATGGGTGGGCTCGCTGGAAAAACTGGCAGCTTCATTGATATCAATAAAATATTCTTTGATGAATTTTTTACCGTCCTGATTCTTACCGACGTTCTATTGCTGTTGTTTTCATTCTTCCATACTACTCGTTTTCACGTCTTTATAAGAAACTCGGGCTTTATCATTTCCACAGTACTTATTAGAATATCCTTCAGTGTAGATGGCATAGTGAATAATGCCCTCATCATTGTGGCTGTATTATTCGGTGTGCTGATTTTACTAATTACTGACCAGTACGTAAAGCTGGACAGTAAGAATCTAGAAGTGTAAATAACAACTTTTAGGAAAGTTGCTGTAACCAAATATTTGCGTCATCTTGATTTGAGACGACTTTGTACGGAACCGGTTGTGGTTGAAGTTTGAAAATCAGATTCAGTGCGGTGCGAATGATTGCGTTGGGAATCACGTAGGCAGTGCCTGCGCAATAATTTTTCATAAGATGCTCATTTTCCTTGATCCAATCACTCTGCATTTTCTGAAATTTAAATCCTGGGAAAGTCGCTTTAGAGGCATCGAAGAGGATTTTTATTCTCTCTTTTTCAGCATAGTTTTTTGATAGATCACTTAAATACGCTTTAAAGTTTTCCTCGGTGGCAGAGGTGCCAGTAATAGTGATTTTTATGAATGGAAAATGAGTGCGGTCGAAAGTTGCGTAGCCTTGTGGGTGCATGATTAATGAGTCACTAGTTCTGAAGGTTCTTTGGGCAGGGTAACGCCGGGAGGTAGATCAAGCACGGGATCATCGTCACCTATTCCTCCCTCATCGTCATCATCCTCCTCATCGTCATCATCCTTTTTGAATATCACCATCTTGACTACCAGGTAGATGATTGCCAGATTGATGATGATAAACATGAGGTAAAAAGGATGAGCGTCCAAAAACTCGCTGATCGTCATCGTATCTCCTCTTATTCAAAAATAACTGGTTCTCACCCGTATAGTTATAAACCCTCGTGGAACTTTCACCCTTGTGAAATTTTTATTGCAAAATCAGAGACTTCCAATCCGCAATGCAGTAGTAAAATGGCTGATTCTAGATTAGCGATCCGGAAAAAGTTAATAGCATTCCAAATGTCTATAAAGTGCTTTTTCAAAACTCCTGACTTACTTTAACAGCGTTTTGTAATTTCTAGCCCAAAGTATTTAGCTTATGAAAAAGAAAATTGTGGAATTGGTCAAGGACACCATTCCGGTCGTACTAGGTGTTTTAATTGCTTTAATCATCGGGAATTGGAAGCAACAGTATGACAATCAGCAGTACATCGATAAAATGCTGGCGACCATGAAAGTGGAGGCAGAGTCAAACCTTAAAGAAATCCAGGAGACCATCCCAAAGCATATACGACTATCAGATACAATTCAGTACTACATGGACAGTGAGGTTTCTTTGAGCGAGATTGTGATGAAGTCGTCAGGGATACAGCTTCCAACCATTGCCAACAGAACCTGGAATGCTGTTATTGATTCACGCGTAGAGTTAGTAGACTATAGTACGCTCTCGGTAGTCACTCAGATTGATGAATCAAAAGAACTCTTGTTGAAAAAAATGGATCACCTAATCGACCATGTTTATCAAAATCTGGTAAGTACTGAAGAGTCAGATAAATTTTTGTTGCTTATGCATGTGAGCAACGTCATTGACTCTGAGCAAAGACTTAAAAAGCTGCACGAGGAATTTTTAGAAGAAATAGGACCTACAGCTAAGTAAGCGGTTCCAAGTTTAGCGCTTTCGCTAATAGTACTAAGATTCCAAGTTGATCACCTCTATCAAAATCGGCGACTGAGTTCATTTTAAATATTCATTCTACAAATATTGAAGAAATGATAATTTTTTATACATTGCATCTACAAATGTTAAAGAAATGACTCAATTAGGGTACTTGGAAGAAACCGCGCTATTACTGATAATGATCATGGACCAAGAAGCATATGGTTTTTCGGTAAGTGAAGCGTATCGCCGGCATACTGGTAAATCTATCTCCATCAGTGCGATCCACACGGTTTTATCAAGGTTAGAAAAGAAAGGCCTCATCAGTTCTGAAATGAAGGGAGCCACTGAGGAGCGAGGGGGTAGGCGTAAGCGAATTTTTGTTCCTACCAACCAGGGCAAAGCGCTAGTACTTGAATTGAAGGAATCAAGACAGCAACTGTGGTCACAAATCCCAGGGATGACATGAGTAAAATACTACCACCAAAATGGATCGACAGGTTTCTTAGTTGGTTTTGTTCTGATCATCTCCTGGAAGAGATACAAGGGGATTTACATGAAGCCTACCAGCATAGACAGCAACAATTTGGAAAGCGCAAAGCTGACTACCATTTTTTTTGGGATGTTCTTCGGTTTTGTCGGCCCTATGCTTTCGAAAGGCATTCAAGGTCCAAGCAGTTTTTACCGATGTACAAAAACTACTTTAAGATCGCGACCCGAAATCTTCTCAAGAGAAAGGTATTTACCGCACTACATCTTTTAGGTTTGGCCGTCGGAATCTCTACCGTCATGCTAGTAGCCCTATACCTCACGCATGAACTTACCTATGATAGCTCGCATCCGGCTTCCAACAATGTCTTCCGTTTGGTAAATAATTACCGTGATCAGACCTACACGTGTATGTTCTTTAAGGACTACTTTGGCTCAGATTACGACACGCAGATGCGTTTGTTAAATCACCTCAAAGGCTATGATGATGTAACAGAAGCCTGCCATTTTGTTCCGTCCCATTCGGCCATTGGTCCCAATGAAAAGGTATTTGTGAAAACAGAGGATCGGAAGTTGATCTTTGAAAAGCTTCTCTATACCAATACAGGACAAGAATTTGATTCCATCTTTCCACAGTTGTATCTTCAAGGTAACCCTGATCTTGCTTTCTCAGCGTTTGATAGAGTAGTATTGACAGAATCAAGTGCTCGAAAACTCTACGGCGAATCCTGGAGTACAAAGTCCCTGATCGGTACAGCGCTTGAAATTCAAAAGAAAAGCTTTGTTGTAGGTGGGGTAATCGCAGATATTCCAGGCAATGTTCATTTCGAGTTTGATCTGCTAATCTATCAACAGAAAATCCCCAGTTGGGGAGCGTATACCTACGTTAAAGTAGGCGCGGAAGCTGATATTTCTCGAGTGATGACTCGGCTCAATACGGAGGTGGAACTTGTCTACCCCGATTATAAGCAAGATGTTTTACAGAAAGGAATCAGTTCTGTAGCCCTACAAGAAATTCACTTCACGGAAGGTATGCTCTATGAATTGAAGCCGATTGCCAACACAACCTACCTGATTACTTTCGGCCTGGTGGGGATCATTATTCTTCTTATCATCTGGACGAACTATACCAATCTCTCCATTGCAATGTATGCAGGGCGGCAGAGAGAACTTGGCGTAAGAAAACTGATGGGTGCACGCGCTCACGATGTAAAAATGCAGATTTTGACAGAGGCGATGCTTTTGACAATTTTTTGCTTGCCTTTTGCCTGGTTGCTTGTCTTTCTTGGGTTACCCTATCTCAATAGCTTGATGGAGGTCAAGATTGATCAGTACGTGATGTTTGAGCCCTATACGCTAATCCCTTTAGCTTCATTTTTGATCTTTACGGGGATTATTAGTGCACTGTATCCAGCTATTATCTTCAGTAGTAAATCCCTACTGCGACTATTTAGCAGCAAATTGGTGGTAGGTAAGATCTCACGATTTTGGAACATCCGTAATGGTCTGCTTACCACACAGTTTTTTTTACTGATTGGACTCATGAGCATGACGTTCATCATAAAAAATCAGATGTCTTATGTCCAAAGAAGACCTCCAGGGTTTGATCAGAAAGGGGTCTTATTCTTTGGCATCAATGGAAAAGAGAAGTTTACCAGGCTAAAAAATAGACTGGAAAAATTTCCTCAGGTAATAGCGGTGGGTTCTGGGATGGTTCCCGGCAATGAGATGTATAACCAATTGACATACACAATGAAAGGTCAGGAGGAGGTCTTGTCGGACGGTACACTCATTTATACTTCGCTTGGTTCTTTGCAAGTTTTAGGAATTGAGTCAGATGCGCTCCACCTTCTTGGCGGGCAAGATAGTGTACTTATTATCAACCAGACTGCAGCAGAAAAACTGGCAGCGATAAGTGGTATACCAGCACAGGACCTGCTTGGCGAGACGCTCGTTACAGAACCAGAATGGGAGAATGATACTTTTGGAAATGGCCAACATTACAGTATCGCGGGTATCATTGACAACTTCGACTATTTCAGTCTCCGCTATCCTTCTCAGTCTTTGATCATAGAGGTTTTCAGGGAGCCCGATTGGGTGTACAATGCCCTGGTGAAAATTGAATCAGCTGATTGGTTTGATACGGTGAGTAAGATTGAAGATGCTTATTTGGCAATAGAGCCTGAAGTCCCTTTCGACTTCACTTTTTTGGATGATCATATGAATGAGCTGTACACCAGAGAACAGAATGCTGGAATTCTTACCACAATCTTGACCAGTGTTTGTGTGATTCTGGCTGTGATGGGTCTTATAGGGGTAGTTGGTTTTATCACCTTTAGTAGACAGAGGGAAATTGGTATTAGAAAAGTATTTGGAGCTTCTGTTGTAAATATCCTGGTGAGCCTGGCGAAGAACTATGTTTGGATGATTGCTGCTGCTACGCTTTTGGCCATTCCGTTTTCCTTGCTTTTGGGTAAGGAATGGCTCAAAACTTTTGCCTATCGTATTTCACCAGATCTATGGACCGTCTTCCTCGCGGGGACAGTTACGCTTACCATTGTGGTAGTAGTTGTGGTGCTGCAATCTGTAAAGTCGGCTAGGATAAATCCGGTGGATATCTTGAGATACGAATGAGCGTATGCTTGGAAAAGCATACGCTCAGGAAGTCACTAAAAGTTGAATTTCAAAACGTTGCTCCAGCTGAAAAGTAGAAGCTTCTGATCGTTGCTGGAATGATGCCAGGACCTGGGTAGCTCACCGCCCTTCTGGTGAAGTATTTTTCGTTCAAGATGTTATTGATCCCGCAAGTGAATTTATATCTACTTAGCGCATATTCAAATGAAAGGTCTAGCACATCGTAAGATGGAATGATGCCAGTAATTGGGTTAGGATTCGAGATAGAGTTGGTTGCATCCGAAAATTGGTCTCCTAAATACGAGTATTGGAAGCCCGCCTTAAGCGAACCGTAGCGATAATTAATGCCAGCTCGTAGCATTACTTCCGGCACGTATTCTACCCTTCTGCCCAGGATAGATAGATCAATCCCCCTAATGTAGGTTGCTTTCAAAAATGAGAAGTTTGTAAATAATGATAGTGAGCTATTTTCAATTGATCTATTCAAGAATTTAAAAATGTCGGCTTCTATGAAAGTCTCTAATCCAAGATGGCGGGAGTCTCCAATATTGGTTCTGAGAAGACGTGAAGACTCGGTAGTAAATGTTTCTCCAATCCTATTGTTGTACTGCAGGAGGAATAAGCTTGCATCAATATTAAGCCAGCGCGTTAAGGCACCTCGCATACCAATGTCTGAGTTAAATCCTCTTTCATCAGTGATCAAGCTATCTAGTTTGAAGTTTGGATTTTCTATGCGGAGGTCGCTAAAAGTTATTGATCTGTAGTTCTGAGAAATGTTTGCGTACAGATTCAGCGATGGGTTTATATAGTAGCTTCCTCCCAGTCCTAAAAGTACAAATCCACGAGTGTCTGTCCTGTCCTCAGTGTTGGGTGTACTGAAGATAATATCACCAGCTCTATTTCTGGTAAGTGCCCTCCATTGACCCTCCGCTGTAGTTGAGATATACTCGAAACGAATGCCGGGAGTGATACTGAGTCTATCATTGAGGTTGATTAAGCTTTCTAGAAAATAGGAATTATTCAAGCTCGGAAAGTCATAATCGAAGTTTGCAGGGTCTTGGGGATTTAGAAAAGAAAAGTCAGCGTCGGTGGTACGGCTGGTAGAAAATCCTTGCTTGCGATTGGTAAATCCCTTGTAAAATCTAGCACCCGCCACCAGCGCAGCACTTTTACCTACGAATGAGTAGCGATGTAAAAGTCGAATTTCTGAGCCAAAATTGCGAAAATTGTCTCTTATCAGGGTACGATCAGATTGTGGATTGACAAGTCCGGTGATCTGCAAAAGATCACCAAGCGCATCACGCTGAGATAGCAAAGCAAAATTTCTCACGTTGAGTTTGGTGCGATCACTGAACCTGTAGTCGATTGTGTTGGCCATTAAGTTCCAGGAAACCCGAAACCAATTGCGATCACGTCTTGATGCTTCAAAATCCCCGCTTTCAAAGTCATCATCAGTAAGTCCTCCGGGTTGTCGAGCCAAATAGTACATGTAGGAGTATTCAAAGCCTAACTTTAGTTTCTCATTCGGCGACACATTAATCCTTCCAAACGCTAAGTGTGCATCAAATTCCGAGTTTTCTCTCCAGCCGTCTCCTGTGCGGTAGTTGTAATAGGAATAGTAGTCCAGCTTCTTGGCGGTGCCTCCTGCGCTCACAAAGGAATTTAGCAATCCAAACGAGCCGACCGACTGGTCAAGTTGAAGCTCAAAAGGTTTGGCAGGGGCATCCTTCAGCTTGAAATTCAGCATCCCGCCAAATTGTGTTCCGTACTGTAGAGAGGCCGCACCCCTTACGATCTCAATGCGATCCACTGCTTGCATGGATGGTAGGTAGTAGCTTTCCGGGTAGCCGAGTGCATCGGCACTCATGTCATAGCCATTCTGTCGGGTATTGAAGTTTGCAGTCCTGCTTGGTCCCAGGCCTCTCGCCGCAATGTCCAGCTGTAGGCCGGCAAAGTCACTTTCCCAGATGTTAAGCCCCGGTACTTTGGCAAAAATTTGCCGGGCATTGGTGTTTGCTTTGTTGGAGGCAAAGTCATTCAAAATAATCACTTCATTTTTTTTTGCTTCGTAGATGCCAAAGCCATCCACTGCCCGTAATCTGGTGATACCTCCAAGACTTTCCCTCGTTTCGATCACCTCCACTTCATTCAAGACCTCAAGATTTTCGCTCAGAAAAAAATCTATTTTAAGGTCAGCGTTTACTTCTATCATCTTATAGGTGGACTGAAGCCCGAAGCTGAATACATCTATTCGATGGTTTCCCCTAGGCAATGTCAACTTAAATCTGCCCTGCGAGTCTGTGCTGGTTCCTCTATTCAGTTTTTCTACAAACACATCTGCATCTACAACTGCTGATAGAGACTCCTGCCTTGACACTACTCCTGAGACAACATACTCCTGCGCGAATAGCGATTGGCTAAAGATCACCGATATAGTGAATAGAATGTGGAAGGATATTTTAGTCACTCGTTTTCCTGAAATGGTGTGATCCAATCTTTAGGCTTCCACCCGTCTTTGATTTCGGAAAGATCAATTGTAGGATCTATGAGTAGTCTGCTTCTCCGTCCATTCAAGGTTACCTCGCATTCTGCCCTTACAATGGGATCTTTCATGCCTTTTTGTAAGTAATATTCGTCCAGGAAATGAGCGTATTGTAGAATCATGTCAGGCTGCATTGACATCTGCTTTTCCTGATGTGGATTTAAGAACTGCGCATTTCTAACGGAACCTTCTCTACCGTTTTCTCCGTCTTTCACGAAAAATGTGGCTGTTCCTGCTTTTTCCATGAGCATTACCCTCCAGGAAAATCTGTATCCCTCCTCGGTCCAAAAAACATTCCCAGGATAGAGCAAGTACCTCCACGGAAACAGGATTTGGAAGGCCATAAAGCAGATTATAAATGGATAAAGAGTTCTATTCCTTTCCTGAAGTGGCTCAACTGAAGTTGATGCTGTCTTTTTGTAAAAAAGCGTTTCCAACTTGGTGATAATTCTCTGGTGTCGCTCCGATGAAAAAAAGATGGCTACACCGAGGATCATGACCAAAGGGAATATGCCAATCTGGAAGAGAATTCCGGTCATCAGATGAAATATGATTACCAGAAAGTATGCAGGTAATCTCGTTTTTTTGAAAAGTAGACCTAAGATGATGAACGTATCGAAAAGCATCCCAAACCAGCTAAGAAGGTACGCTGTAAACTGATATTTAAAAATCCAACCGATCAAGGGAATTCCGGTTTTCGCAGGTAACCAGATTGAGAGTGGAAGAGCTTGGACCAGCCAATCATAATTGATTTTAGCTACTCCTGCATATACGTACACAATGGCGATCTGAATTTTGAAAATCGCTATGCACCAGGCACTTACCTGATTCAGTGGATTGACTTTTCGTACAGCGACATCAAAAGAGAGGGAGCGATTGGCAGGGACAAAAATCATCATAAAACTTACCACACTCACAAAATAGTAGTGATTCAAATAGTAGGTAAGATCAATGAGCTCTACATAGCTGAACAGGACAAAAAAAAGTGTGGCAAAAAAACGGTAATACGCTCCAATCGTAATAGCCACTGTGGACAGTAGCAATAGGAAGAAAACAAGATAGAGCCAATTGCCCGGCAGGGGTTTTACCCATTCGAAACCGTAATAGTGAAAATGGACACTTGGCTGTATTAGCTGCGTATCCACCCAACCCATCCAAAGGTACCGGACGGTACTGACGAACATAATAAAGCCAAAAGCTATCCTAAAAGTGACTAGGGGAGCTATGGATACAGGGCGTTCCATCTTGCTGATGAAACGCCTGTACCAAGGGCTTTTTATTGCAAGAAAAGATGACATTTAGTCTCCATCACCAGAATTGAAAGTGATGCTTATTCCTAACAACGAACTCATGGAGGATTTGAAATTTTTTGTGTTGTCTTGCAATTGATTTCGGAGTAAGGTGACGTTGCTGTCGTCAAGATTCTCTGACAATCTTCCACTAGGTAATGCTGAGATGGTTTGGTCAATCTGAGCAACCACCGGTATTGTTTCTGCCACAAGGTCCGCACCACCAACAACTGATTCTAGATAGGCATCAAAACCTGTGAATTCTAAACCCTCTCTGGTACGACCAAAATAGATGTTTTTTGAACTTTCAAAGTTCTCTTCAATTAAGGTGCTGGAAATACCACTGTAGTACGCTTCAACAAATGTAGGATCCTGTGGTATTCCGGCTGTTAATCCAGCAGGTAACTCTATTTTAAGATTTTTAATGATTTCATAGTCCTTCACAAATTCGTTGTAAAGTAGTGAAATGGCACTACCTGCAGATGTGGAATTATCTACAATAAACTGTGCTCTGTAGGTGGAGTTCCATTCGGCAACAATTTCATCTACAGTTGTTTTTACTTCAGTAATGATCAATAGGAGATAATCTTTCCGATCTTGGTCAAAGTTGGCCACAATATCAGTGGTGGAAAACGGATCACCATATAATAGGTATTCAATGGTATATAATCCTCGGATGTCTAAGTCAAAAGAATTGGACAAGTCAAAATTGTCTTCTAGCATTCTTTGTTCTACTAAATCTTCATCTACAGGGAAAACGCCTAAAATATTGGTAAAAGGACCTAGAAGAACTTCACCAGGACCAAAACCAAATGCACTAGTATGTTGAAAATCGATGGCTGCTTGTTCCCATGCAGACTTTGCCGCTTCCAAGTTTTGTTGTGTGGTTTCTCCATTGAAAGTTAAAATCGCATCATTTAGTGAATTTATGCTGCCCTGAAGAGATTCAAAATTGGGGATAATCAGGCTATCCGCGAGACTCTCCAAAAGCTGTGTTCGATCAAATTCAGCCGAATCATTTGGTTCATCATCCAAAACGTTTGTGTCATCATCTCCACATGCAACAATCATTAGAATTGAACCAAGTGCTATTGCAGTGATCCAAGTATGGATGCTTAAATTTTTTATCATTTCAGTACAGTTTATAAAAAACCTTGTCACCCAAACGGGTGACAAGGATACTTTTTGATTGATTAGCTCCCAGGATCGTTCTCCTCGAAATCTGTGATTTGAGCATCTGTGAAGCCATAGATAGCTTTTAGATCCGCTACAATGTCGTCTAGGTTTTGTAACAGAGAGACCTTGTTAAGGAATTCAAAGCTAGTAGGTGTATCTCCTTCGGCAGCAAGTAGATCTGCAAGCACCTGATCGATCTGAGCGTCAGTGATCTTCTTGGTAGCTACTCTTTTAAAACCATGAGCGAAACCAACACCTTCTGCATAAGCATGAAGTGCATTTCCAAGTGCAGCATCTTTTTCGTCACCATCTGACAAGGTGCCAGCTGCTTGCAATTGAGATTTGGTAGCTAGGCAATAGTAAATTACAGTTGCAAAGTTTGATTCTTCCCATGCAAGTAGATACGCGTCAAGTGCTGCGTCTCTTTCCGTATCAAAAGCACTACCAGCTTCCATCGCTGCTCTTGCAGTAATCAAAGCTGTTTTAATGTCCCAAAAAGCACCCGTCTTTGTTGTGAAGTTTGATCTTCTTCTAGAGTAGGTAGCAGCAGCAGTGGTCTTAGTAGCAGCATCACTTGCAGGATCTCCATCAAAAGCATCGGTAGTACCATGGATCTCAACCAATTTGTCAATAGCTCCAGGATCTGTTTCCGTACCGCTTTTGATTTGATTCACCACAGTTAGTGCATGGTTATATAGCGCTGCTCCAAATGAGCCTTTCTGGATCATCTGCTCCAATTCCAAACCATTTTCATCAAGAAGTCTAGATCCTAGTTTTCCTCCTTCTTCGCCAGCCGCAGGTGCATTGTCGGCACCAGGATTTTGGAATCCATCGTCATCGTTGGCTGCATTTACTAGCTCTACTAACCAACCATCGATCAAGGTCTTGTAATTAGATTGAGTGACTGCCGCTAATGTCGAGTTAGCATCATAAGTGATAGCACCGACGGTATTTGCTCCCTGCGCATCAGATTCTGCAGCGTTAAGTGCGCTTGTTAAAGTGGATAATTCGTCGATTACACCACCTTCTACGGCTGAATTCGTTGCGTAGGCTGCTGAAACGTATTCAGTAGGTATCTCAAGTTCTGTTTGAACGGGAGGTGTATCATCATCGTCATCACCACAACTAATGGTAATGATAGTAGCCGTTGCCAGTACTAACATGGCTTTAGCGTGGGAAAGAAAATTTTTCATTGTGTTTAATTATTAGTTCAGCCCATAGAGACACATCATTTCTAAAAGTGTTGGGACCGATCAGCGATTTTTTCTGTTTTTGACCAAAAATCACTACTACTAGTGAGTATGATGCCGGTCGTTACTCGGTTTTACTGAGCCAATCCACGTTTTAGGGAACCCGGGAGAACAAGCTCTCTATTTTTGATTCATTGTGTTTCTAACCTCTTTCCGGTGGGAAAACCTTATCATAATCGAAGATCAAAAAGGCTACTTTGGAATTTTAGTGGAAGTGTTGAATAGTCTTGCAGAATCTCGACAAGCTTTATCTTTAAAGAGGAGAACAGACTTACGCTAGGGGAATGAATAGTAAAATTGACAATGTAAAGTATTTGGTACTGTTCTGTTGTGCATTTGGGCTGGTCATTTTCATTGGCATGCAGGATTACCAGATCACCTCAGTGTTTGAGCTATTGACGGGTGGGAATTTAGTGTTCACAATTATTTTCACGCTGCTATTTTTCGCTGGTTACTGCTTTTGTGATTACTTGCTGGCCACTGGAAAAAAACCCTACCGATTTCTTTTTATTCTTGCTACTACAGCCATTGCATCTTTGTGGTTTTGGTCTTGGGGTTCTCATGCAGAAACATCTCTAGGTCAGCTAAGAAACTACTTCTTGATCTTTGTGTCTTTTAACCTTGTGGTTTTAGGTCCCATTCTGCTACTCCACTATTTTTCCAGGAAACTGAGAAATCGAATGAGCGATCAACTGTGATCTACGTGCTCTTGAGGCTTTAACTAATTACACGCCGCTGTATATAGTAATTAGCAACACAATTCCCAGGATTACCCCTATGATCCCACCAGCCACTTCTGCTCCTGTTTGCCTTTGCTCTTTTTGTTTTCTGTCTTCTACGCGGCTTACAAAATTATCCTTATTTAAACCTTGCAGATTTTGCAATTCTTGCAGCGCTTCCCCATTCAGCTTTACCGCAAGTCCACTGAGTCGTGTGGTGGAGTACAGTTCTTCCTGCTCATCTGAAAACGTGGTGCCGGATTCTCTCACTGTGGTTGATTGTTTCACAAAAAGCACGGCATTGGCACAATTTGACCAGGCTTTATACTTAAGCTCATCAAGTAGCTCCTGCAACCTAGCATATCTGCCACCATCCACTTCAAGAAGACCTACTTTTTCATATTCGAAGTTGATATCCTCTTCCTCAAAGAAGAGAAAAACATTCTCAGATCGATCTAAACAAGGCGTTGAATTTAATGAAGCAAACTGAGATTGGGTTGCTTCTCCGTAAGTAATGCAACTACTTAGCCCTTGCGCCATCAGGTAGAAATTGAAGAGAGATTTTTTCATCTTCTTCACCTACCCAAATTGCATGCCAGGGCTTAAGAGATGAGCCAGATTCTAATCAGACAATGCTGCTACGCCTGGGAGCACTTTCCCCTCCATATATTCGAGTAAAGCACCACCGCCAGTAGATACATAGGATACCTTATCCCCATATCCAAGGTTGTTTATCGCTGAAGCAGAGTCTCCCCCTCCAATCAGAGAAAAGGCCCCATTTTCGGTGGCTTTCACTACTGCATTTGCAATTGCGTCGGTGCCCTTAGCGAAGTTTGGAAATTCAAAAACACCCATAGGTCCGTTCCAGAGAATCGTTTTAGAAGCCTCCACGATAGAAGAAAACTTTTCTACCGTCTTTGGGCCAATGTCCAACCCCTGCCAGCCGTCAGGAATTTCACCTGCATTTACCGTTTTTCGAGATGCTTCGTTATTAAAGTCATCAGCGATAATGGTATCGAGAGGAAGAAACAAATCCACGCCTTTGGCAGCTGCCTTTTTTCTTAGCTCCTCGGTAAGCTCCATCTTGTCTTCTTCCAGGAGGGAGTTTCCGATGCTACCTCCCTGCGCTTTTGAAAAAGTGTAGGACATACCACCACCGATGATGAGATTGTCCACTGCATCCAGTAGTTTTTCGATGATCAGGATCTTATCCGAAATCT
>JBCCLV010000067.1:0-21711 GCA_039026695.1 Bacteroidota bacterium | reverse complement strand
ATATAATCCAAAATCTCCATTGGATCAACTCCAATCGCTAATGAAATAAGCTTGAGTTCATCGACTCGAAGTTTGGCTCTTTCTAAAGTAGCTAGTTCCGCCAAACGGGTCTTGTTTAAGCCCGTTTTTCTTGCTACTTCAGCCCTATTAATAGCCTTATTACTTAAGTATTCCCCAAACTTGGTATACTCCATTATTCTGGATTTAAGATCATAAAGTTAGGAAATAAGATTAATCAACCTTGATTTTGGATTATTAATTTGTTTTAAGTCTTTTTAGTTGTATTATTGATCTTTAATTAAGAATTATAAATCTTTATTAAAGATTATGAAAAACTTAGAATTATCTCAATTCCTCCAAAACCAATCAATAGAAGAAACCATTGAAGTGCTGGATGACATGCTTTATCTGTTGGTATTGAAAACAGACTTTGTGGGACTGTCTGAAAATCTCGTATACCAATATCTCACTATTCGAGAACTGCGAAACGTCTTTATCAATCTCAAAGGGCAAGAGAATGGATAAGCTAGATACTAACAATGCAAATCACTTCATTTACAAGCATCCACCATTAGACATTTCTGTGTTAGGAGGAATCAGGCTTGAAGGATTGGATAGAATGAGAGTGACCTTGAAAGTTCAGATGGAGCATTTGTCTTTACGTCATAATCTCGATCTCTACAATGACAATCAAACGGAGAAGTTTATCCGTAAGATTGCCGAGCGACTAGAGATCGGCACAAGTGTCGCCACATCTGCTCTTACAGATTTAACAGACGAGTTAGAAAAGTATCGTTTGGAAGAACTCGAAAAGGATCTGAGTCAGAAAGACAAACGAAAAATGCTTTCAGAACAAGAAATTAAGGAGGCTAAACTCTATCTATCGTCTCCAAACTTGATGCAACGAACGATGGAAGATATCGGAAAGGCTGGCATGATAGGAGAAGAGAACAATCGGCTTTTAGTGTACTTAATTTTCACTTCAAGAAAGCGAGATAACCCTTTGCATATCATCAGCTTAGGTAGTTCTGGGATTGGCAAAACACATCTTCAAGAAAAGGTAAGTGCACTTATCCCCGAAGAAGACAAACTGGAAATCACTACGCTTTCAGGCAATGCGTTCTACTATTTCGGTCAGCAGGAATTAAGAAACAAACTCATTCTCATCGAAGACTTGGATGGAGCAGATCAAGTCCTCTATCCACTTCGTGAAATCAAATCCAAAAAGCGAATCACCAAAACTGTCGTCATTAAGAATACTAAAGGCGAAACTCGAACCATCACCCTAAAAGTGGAAGGGCCTGTTTGTGTCGCTGGCTGTACCACTAAAGAATCCTTGTATGAAGACAATGCTAATCGTTCCTTTCTCATCTACATCGATGAAAGTCCTGAGCAAGATGAAAAGATCATGCACTATCAGAGAAAGCTTTCGGCTGGAAAAGTAGATGTAGGTGAAGAACTCAAAACCATAGAATTGCTCCGAAACACACAAAGAGTATTACAACCAGTAGGGATTCGCAATCCCTTTGCTGAAAAGCTTCACATTCCCAAAGAGGTTTTCAAACCGAGAAGAACGAATGCTCATTACCTAGCTTTCATTGAAGCGGTTACTTTCTATCATCAATATCAACGAGAAAAGCAACACGATAAAGAAACGGGCGAAGAATACATTGAAACAACGCTTGATGATATCCGAGAAGCCAATAAACTCCCAAAAGAAATCTTAATCCGAAAAAGCGATGATCTAAGCGGAGCGTGTAGAGGTTACTTTGAAAGACTCAAAATCTGGTTGCAAGAAGCACAGAAAGAAACTTTCACCATTTCAGAATCCATGCGAAGGTTAAGAGTGAAAGAAACAACTATTCGCAGGTATCACAGAGACTTAACACTTTGTGGTTTGCTTAGATATGAACGAATCAAAGGTGAGAAAACGAACTACTATCAGATTATCAGCTATGCAGACTATCAGGAATTAAAGGAGAAGATCAGCACGGTTTTAGACAAAAAGCTAGAAGAATTGGAAAACGCCACTATCCGCCAGTCATCCGCCACTAGCAAAATGGCGGATCAAAAGTCCAGTAAATCAAAGAGTTAAGATCCAAACGCCACTCTTTCCGAAAAGATCAACCGACCTGAAATTTTTGATATGCAAAACACCAATCAAAAGCGTCTTTTCTTGTACCAATGGATTCGATTAGTCAAAGAGATCTGTCCGAACAGAACCACACAAAACCCTTTTGAGTCTGAACTTGAAAAACTGGACTTTCTCACTATCGAAGAACACTTTTTTATCAAAGACACCCTTCATAGTTTAACCTTGATCAACTCCAACAGCCGTACTAACGAAGAAGGTGTTTTGATCTCTACACAATCCGACTTTCTGAATGCTTTGCATTTAGTGATTCCAAATGATTTGAGATTGGATGAAAAAGCAATTGACGTTCATTTACAACTGTTGAAAGAATTCAAAAATCAGCCATTCACTTACCTAGAAGCAATGGTCAAACTGAGAATTACCAAATCCACTTTGAAACGAAGATTGAAGCCTTTACTTATCCGAAAACTGGTAATCAAACCGGAAGAAACAGAAACCAAGAAAGCTGAATTTGTGGCTAGAGAGCTACCCAATAATCCAACGGAACCCACAGAATCATCCTTTGAAATTATGCTAGGAGAGTGGAAGGATTTTCTTGGGTTTGTGGAGTTTTGATCTAATTTGAATCAAATCAGAAAAATAAATCGTTATTTTGTAGATGAAATAGAAGTCTATGCAACGGATTACTCTTACAGTCAAAGACGATAACAAAATGAATTTCTTGCTTGAATTGCTCAGGCAGTTTGAATTCATTGAAATCCAGAAATCGGAGAAAAAGCGAAAGAAAGATTATGACTTTTTTGCCTCTGCTGGTCTTTGGAAAGGGAGGGATATTGATTCTAAGCAACTACGAAAAGACGCATGGGCAAGAACTCGTTAGTCCTTTGCGATACCAATATCCTTATTGAGTTTTACAAAGAGAATCAGGAGATTCTCAAAAATCTTAAGTCAATTGGCCAAGACAATATTGCTATTAGTATAGTCACTGTTGGAGAATTATTGTTTGGTGCTTTAAATAAGAAAGAACTCAAACAGATCAAAAAGGATTTATCCTACTTGCATACTTTCAATATTTCTAATTCAGCTGGAGAAGTATTCACACAATTGATGGCAGAATATGCTTTGAGTCATAATCTTGGTTTACCAGATGGATTAATAGCGGCAACTGCTATTTCAGAAGATATTCCTCTTTATACTTTGAATGTTAAGGATTTTAAGTTTATCAAAGGATTGAAATTCTTCAATCTTTAAACACTATTTTCTTCTAGATTCTAGTTCCTTCATCACTTCTTCGTGAGTATAAAATTCTCCTTTATCAATTTGTTCTTCAGCTTTTTTTATACTCTTTTCAAGCTCTTTGGCTGTCTTTTTTCTATCTTCTGGGTAACCATTCCACGTTATTTCTTACAAAAAAGCATTTACGACATCCATTAATGTGAATTCCTTTTTTGTCTTGAGATGGATTTTCAAACCGTTTGAATATTCTTCAATTAAGAAATTGTGGTTTAGCCTTATTGGTAAGTTGGCCATATCATTAAGTGGTGTGAGATCAATTCCATAAGCACTTTCTACTCCATTGATTCTATTTCCATCGGAATTACGACCCACTCCGGTAAAACGACAATGCTGTTCAAATTTTTCTTCTTCTTCCTCTTTTTCTAATTCAGCTCTCCAATTGAATTGTATATGATCTAGACTATCACGGATTTGGCTTGTATCCAATTCAAACTCAGACTCATAATGTATGAGTTTATGACCTCTGGTTGTGAGTTTGAAAATGTGATCTATCATTTCTTTATCTCTTAAAAGATGATAGAAGAAATCGATCACCCTTAGATCTTCTGAAAAACGAACTTCTGATGATAGTACAGAAGAAATTCCATTAGTCATTTTCTGCGATTTTTCCTAAATGAATCAAAGTAAAACTCGTAATAAAGGATGTCTTTAGGTGTTATTAAAATCATATCTGAAAGATAGAAATTCTTGAATAATCCACCTCTTCGTTCCTCGCTGTACTCGTCACCCATTCCACCTTCGTTACACTTTGGTGGAAGCAGATAAAAAGGTGCCCTCCGGGCGCGCTCTTACTCTGCCTTCCCAGACCCTAGTATGGTGTGCCTATCGGCACGGTTGTTCATCTGGGCAGTCACCAGAGTCGCCTAGTTAATCCGCATCTACCGCCCCTGTCTGCTACTGTCTGACGTTCGGGTGCTTGAATGCAACCACAGCTGAAAAAAGCAAATCCGATCCCGCCTTAAAACATGGCCTAGCACTGATTATTAGTTGAAAGGATTATCCTGTTCCGACGAGCTCCACAGCATGGAATCGGCATCAGAGCCAGTCCATATTTAGCCGCCCACAAACCCAATTTGCTTTTGTTCATCTGTGGCAAACCCGCCCTTCTCCAGTCAGAGCAGTCAGGGGGTGCGGTTCCTCGCTGGACAGTTCATCAGATCCGAACGAATATCATCCACGAGCTAAGATCGTGCGACTAGAAAGTGAGATAAGATGCGGAAAGCCAGATTAGAGAGCGTGCAAGCATGCCGCACAGAAATCAAAGTATTGCCAGAATGAAAGTAGAAGCCTGTTTAGCCCATCATCCCAATTAACGAATGCCTCACGAGTCAGCGCAAAACCAAAGCCTTCATTGATCGGGACGATGTGAACTTAACTCAGTGTGAGTAGTCGTTTTTGAGTGGAAGGTGAAAACTACTCTGTATAGACTCTTTTACGTTCCTAAACTGTTTTTGCCTTCCACTCGAAAATGCACAAGCCCGACGTTAGGAGGGTGCGCTAGGGAAAGAAGGTAATAGAGCCTTCAGCCAAACGGCGATGGATTAAGCATAGGATCGAGCGAGCCGCCTAGCGAGTGCGAAAGCTGGCCTGCCAGAAAGCAACGACTGTAAGAAGTGGCTGGCAGTGAGTGAAACGATCCAGCTGAGCCGCAGGCGAGCACAAACATGAGCAGCGTATGACGAAGGAATAGAAAGCTGCTGTGAATGCATGACGAACAAGGATGACTGAAAGGCAGACTTGCCGAAAGGAATATCCCGGAGAGAGGAAGAAGTGAACGCCATATTACCTGCGTTGACAATGGTTATGGAGAACAGAAATTATTAACTTGACTCATTTAAATGGGTTGTCTGAAACTTACATATCACCAAGAGAAAGAGTCACTACCGTTTTTAGGTATCTGGAAGAATAAGGGCTTAGAAAACAATGCTACTCACAAAAAAGATGCACTAGAAGAAAAAAAGTGGCAGCCTGTTTTTTGCATAAGTTATACTCCCTTTGGACTTCAGTTTAATAGCTATCAGAGGACTGCTATTCAGCCTAATAGATGGAAGTTTAATGACTATGAAGTTCAAGATGAGATAGGAACATACATGTCTGATTTTAGAATGTATGATCCTTCATTGGGAAGATTCTGGGCAACAGACCCGATAGTTAAGCATGATTTGAGTCCTTACTCTTTCGCTGCAAATAATCCGATTTTGTATATGGATATAATGGGGCTGGACACGGTGAGAGCGGGTAGCGGTCAACCAGTTACTACTGATGATGTGATCTTATTAGATGATGTCACTGTGACAACAGAGCGGATGACAGAAGAGGAAGAAGTGGAGTACGATAAACAACAGGCAAAGACTTACAGTATCTATGCTTATGAAATTGGTGATAAGGTTTTAGGTCATAGAGACGGCATTCCTGGTTTAGAGGACTTCTTTGGTCAAAGAACTTTTGGCCCATTTGATGTAAATGCTGAAGGTTACATAACTAGATATACACTGACTACAGGAATTGCACCAGCTCCAGGAGTTGGAGCAATAAAAGTCGGATCAGCTGTTAAGCAAAGTCAGTCTCTTTTAAAAATAGCAAGGAAGCTTGGAAAAAGTCATCAATGGAGAAAAGAAGTAAATAAGCTTATTAGAGAGATGTCAAAGGGTAATTTTGGATCAGGAAGAGGATCGAAAAATCTTTTCGGGAAAGTTCATGAAATGAGAGGTGATGGAGGAGCTAGAGGTTATTTTATAAATAGCGATGGAGGGGTTAAAATAGTTGGATACTCGGATAAAGCTACTCAGCCAACCGTAATTAAAGAGTTGCAGAAGTTCTATGGAAATTAAGGATTTTGAAATTGAAATTATAGGTGAGATTTGGAATACTCAAGATGATAATATTGATGTCTTTGTTCGATTTAAGAATAAAGAAGAATTTGTTGGATCATTTTTTACTCTTGAGAATATTCAAAGATTAATCAAGGAGAAATCTGTCTCAAAGGAGAATGTGAGTGGCCTGTACTTTTGGTCTAGCGATATGATTATAATTGAAGAACTCACAGAGGAAAATATCAAGTTATCTATTTACGATATGTTGAAGGAAGGTACTTTTTTTAGTGCGTTTAGTCCGACAAACAAGCTTGCGTATGAAAGGGTAAAGGTCGAAGCACCAATCTCCCTTAATGATGAGTGAAATGATACTAACCCATCTTCCGCAGGGTTTTTTGTTATGCCAGTTTTTTGTGAGCATCCATAGACTGGGCCACTCTTAGCAGGGAATGCCAATGCTACCACTGTCGAAGGATCAACAACGAACTACGGTAGTTTTGACAAGGTGAGTCTACTACAAAGTGGCCAGACGGGTGCGATTGTTTTTCTATCAGTAAATAGTAGAGATACCCTCAGCCTGAAGGTCAATGCCAGCTATGAAACAGCGCCTGCGGGTAATAGCTTTTTGGGAGCTGCCTACAGTGCATTATTCAGTGCTTTTGATGGTTCTTTTGGCAGTGGTTTGGAAAATGGAGTAGCTGGTTCTTCAAGTGTGTTTGATGATGCACTGGCCGGTGCAGACATGGCGGGGAAAGGCACCAGTAGTACCGCTCCCAGGGCATACCTGAATTATATCTTTTTTGATAAAGAGATGAGTTACGTAAAGGCGGGCTTCCAGCAGATCAGCACTGCGGCATTGCGAACTGTACTACACGATCACGAGCCAATAGCCATCGATGAGATCATTGTAGATCAGGAGGGATACATCCTGGCTTATCTGAGTAATGAAAACAGTGAACCGGTTAATATCTTCTTTGATGACTTCACCGTATACCACGGGAAAACGAATGTGTTAGGGGCAGATTCCTACTATCCCTTAGCTATACCCGTACTGCTTCGACTGCTCAGAATTACAAATACAATGGCTTTGAGGAGCAAGAAGAAACAGGGTGGTATGACTACTTGGCCAGGTACTATGATCCAGGGATAGGAAGGTTCTTGCAAGTGGATCCTGCGGCAGATCTGATGAGACGACACTCACCTTACAACTATGCTTTTGACAACCCGATCCGCTTCATTGATCCCGATGGGATGATGCCTGAGGAGATATTAGGTGGCTCTGAGGCTGGTGGGGAGAGTATTGGTGGAGAGAGTCTTGGTGGTGATTGTTGTGGTGGAAATCCTGTAGCTGGAATCGGAGAAGGTATCGCCAGGGTGTTTGAATCGAGCGTTAGTCAAGTAAGTGATGCGATTAATGGTGCTGTAGATGCAGTTGGAGACGCTATAAAAAATGGCTTAGAAGCAGCTGATGAATTTATAACCGGTGATACTCCTGATACAAGAGGTGAAGGAGATAGAACTAGTTTGGGTGGAGAGACTTTGGTTAAGACTGAGGGATCAAAAGGAAGTCAAGGGATAGTAGGGAAACCATCTACAGAGAACGATATTACAATCTTAACAGAAGCAAAGGGAGTTGGTCCAGCACCTGGTTCTCCTAATGGTACAGCTGATCTGGTTAAATCAGCAGCAAGTGAAGTATCCAATGCAATCAATACAGTTAGTGCAGCAAGAAGTGATAACGATCAAGCAAGGAGAAGTACGAGTGGCGGAAATGGACAAGGGCGTACAGAGACTAGAAGTAACTTTATAAACGACTCAACAAGAGTAGATAGGGTTTACCAAGTATCTCCAAATGGAGCAGTTAGGTTGATAAGAAGAGATACAGCAAAAGATAAGACATTCCAAAATATTATAAGAAGTCAGCAGAAATGAGGGAATATCTAATTTTAGTAATAGCTATAGTTTTAATTGGCTGTGGCGATAACTCGAAACAAGAGAAGGGTTTTTATCCCAGTGGAGCTTTAAAGTACCAAAATGAAATTTTAGATGGGAAGAATCATGGTTTAGCTAAGAGCTATTATGAGAATGGGAATTTAAAGTTTGAAGGAGAGCTCAGAAATGGATATAGAGTTGGAGAACACACGCTCTATTTTGAAGATGTTAAAAAACCGATGGAAATAACTCATTATATCTGGAAAGAAAACTCATCATACTTAAGCAAAATGGCATTTTATGATAAGGAAGGGATTAAAACGTTTGAGTCTGAATTTAATCCTAATAAAGATTATGAAATAGCTACAGAAAAATGTTGTGATAATGACTCTATTGAGTTCAAAATCTCAGTTTTAAACCCTATAAATGACTATGTCTATGCTCGAATAGGGAGCTTGGATGAGTCTTTTGATTTTATCTCCGATAATAGAGTTGTGAATGGCGATAGTGCATCAATATTAATCAGAGAGAAATGCACATCTCAAATACAGGGGATGATCTTCGATTGTAGGATAGAATTTACTTCTGATACTACGGGAGTCACACGAGCAGAGCATACTTATTTTAACTACGCTCCAGGTTGTACTACTACAGCTAGTCTTTAAATGAAAAGCTCAAGCTTTTGCTTGGGCTTTTTTATGAATACGCTTGCTTAGTTTAGCATCACGAACAAAAGCATCAATCACAGATAGGATATTGGATTGATCTGACTCGGATAGTTTTTGTAGCTCTTTCATCCGTTGGATCATTTTGTTGTCTATGGCTTCCTGTCGTTCTTCCTCAGAAACCAGGTAGTCAAGACTTACACCCTAGCTAAGCATAGTTTGTATTAAAGAAGTAGACACTAGGCGTGGCATTTGCTACGTTTTTTTATGCGAAAGCCTTTTTAGCTTTTACGTTTTGGAGGACATTATCCTAGCTAGGCGTAGATTGTATTAAAGAAGTAGACACTAGGCGTAGCATTTGCTACGCTTTTTTTATGCGAAAGCTTTTTTAGCTTTTACATTATGAGGACATTATCCATGAGGTAGAGTAGGTGTTCACGGTCATTATCGGGAAGCTGTTGGATCTCCTGGATTTTTTGAAGTATTGTAGGATCAAGAATTAGTTGGGTATTACCCACCATGAAATCCAAAGACACACTAAGCGCTTGAGCGAGTGGAGCTTGAATCCGAATTACATCTCAAGGATGGGGTTTTTATTGATACTACCCGATTTTACAGGATAAATGGAGCACTTTCTCAAGAGAGAATTTATTTAGAGAACATTATAATTGAATATGAAAGAGAGATCAAAAGAGGACGACAAGTGGAAGAATCACTTCCAGGACTTATAACAAGTTATAAAAGCAGCAAAAAGTATGATTGGGCACAAATAGCAATCATTGAATCATTTAAGATTGCTGACATCAAATTAGATTAATCTTTTAAATCAGTCCCCCATCTGCGGTGAGTTAGTAATTGGTGTGTTTGAGATGGTAAACGAGATTCTTTGAGAGATCGGAGGTTTATCCCGAACAAGCTAGTTTGTTTTTAAAATCCCGAATCATGGCATCAAGAGTGACGAAGATGTGTTCTTTGTCGGCATCTTCAAACTTGGACACTTAGAGGATATGTTTTTGAGTTCCTTTATCCATCTCAACATCCACTTTACTTATTTGACAGGAGCAAAGAATTCAGTCGCATGCCAATCAAGAACTAGCTCGGACAAATTATTACGTGACCAGACGCATTACGAAAAGACCTCATTTCTTTTGAGCTTGCTGTGCTTTCTTTTCTTTATAAAACTTCTTTTCTGCCACGTAAATCACCTTCTCAATTTCACAGTAGACCAGTCCATCCCTGCTTTTGATCTCCACTATTTTTCGAATGTCTACTTCTTTCTCGGAATCGACACGCGCTTTTAGATTTGCGATTTCTTGCTCTTCAAATCTGAAGGTGACAAATGCATCATCGGTGCCTGGTCGCTTAAATTTCACAAGTGAAGACTTGTCCCAGACGATGTAGTCTTTTCCCAGGATTTGGACCAATTGTATAAAGTAGATGGGGTCTGTGGCAGAAAAGAGGCTTCCGCCAAACAATGTTCCTGCATAGTTTCGGTTCTTGTATGAAAGTGGAATTTTTACTTCCACTCGCCAGAAACCGGGAGTGACAGAAGTTACCTTTCCAGTCGATCTCCGGTACATTGGAGAGGCGTTGAAAATGAACTTGAACAGCTTGTGCTGACTTTTGGGAAAATACGTTTTTCCGATGCGAGAAAGGAACTGATACATCTGCCGAATTTAGTCGTTCTTCTGTAGCTGCTATAACTACTCGAAAATAGTATTGCATTTTAGCTCGCAGAGGTAAGATTGCAAAACAAAAAGAGTCAAAGTGCGACGTTGACTGCCACAAGAGAAACCGATTTACCTTAAGGAAAGCCCTGTTTCGTCAAGTTTGATGTTCTAAGGCGATAAGGGTGAAAAACCAGGTCGGCAGGGCCAACTTTTGGCCGGCGACCTCCGGAACCATGGAGGAGACGGAAAAGGAAATGTTAGCTATAAGGAAGGATAGACAGGGCGAGGAGCAAAGGGTGGAAGACCGGGTTCGGCAGGGCCAACTTTTGGCCGGCGCCTCCGGAACCACAGAGGTGGTTCAAACCGAGAAATTGGCTAGAGCGAAAAGTATACAATAGAAGGCTATAAGGGTGGAAGACCGGGTTCGACAGGGCTAACTTTTGGCTGGCGCCCTCCGGAACCACAGAGGTGTTTCAAACCGAGAAATTGGCTAGAGCGAAAAGTATACAATAGAAGGCTATAAGGGTGGAAGACCGGGTTCGACAGGGCCAACTTTTGGCCGGCGCCCTCCGGAACCACAGAGGTGGTTCAAACCTAGAAATTGGCTAGAGTGAAAAGTATGCAGGAGAAGACTATAAGGGTGGAAGACCGGGTTCGAACCGGCGCCCTCCGGAACCACAATCCGGCGCTCTAACCAACTGAGCTACAACCACCATGACCTCTCTTTGAGAAGAAGCGCAAATTTAATGGGATGAATGAAATGTACAATTTTAATCACGATCAAAAGAAAGCCGCTGACCCAACTTGGTATCATTCAGATTTCCATCCGAATACGCAAGATGTCCCGATACCCAGGTCTTTTCAACCGAAGAGTGAAACTGATGCCCCTCAAAAGGAGACCAACCGCACTTTGCCAAAATATTGTCCTTTGAGACAGTCCATGGTTTTTCCAGGTCTACTAAAACCAGATCAGCAAAATATCCCTCGCGGACGAAACCCCTCTCTGAAACCTCAAAGCAGGTTGCTACTGCATGAGACATCTTCTCAACAATCCGCTCCAGTGAAATCTTCCCTTGGTGATAAAAATCCAGCATTGCCACCAAGCTGTGTTGAATCAGAGGACCACCAGAAGGGGCTTTTGTATAGGGGTTTTGCTTTTCTTCTAGTGTATGCGGTGCATGATCTGTGGCAATTACATCAATACTGTTGCCAAGGAGCGCATCCCAAATTTTGCTTCGATCTTGCGCTGTTTTTACAGCCGGATTCCATTTTATGAAAGCCCCTTTGCTATCGTAATCCTCGTCGCAAAACCAAAGGTGGTGAATGCACGCTTCTGAGGTGATTCGTTTTTGACCAAGAGGGATATCGTTGGAGAAAAGCTGAGTCTCTTTTCCAGTGGAAATGTGTAAGATGTGAAGTCTTGTGTCATTTTTGGTAGCAAGTTCCACTGCCTTGGAGGAAGAAAGAAAGCAGGCCTCTTCACTTCTTATTACCGGATGAAATCGAAATGGAATAGCATCGCCATATTCGCTTTCATATTTGGCGGAATTTTTTCGAATTGTTGCTTCATCCTCGCAGTGTGTAGCAATTAGTATAGGGGCATTCCTGAAAATATTTTCAAGTGTCTCCTGATTATCTACCAGCATATTTCCTGTGGAGGATCCCATGAAAATTTTGATTCCACAGACATCTTTAGGGTTGGTTTTTAAGACTTCCTCAAGATTATCATTGGTGGCCCCCATGTAGAATGAATAATTCGCTAGTGATTTGCCGGCACCTAGCTCATATTTCTCCCTCAACAGCTCTTGTGTAACAGTCTGCGGGTTTACGTTTGGCATTTCCATAAAAGAGGTTACACCACCAGCTACAGCAGCCCTCGATTCTGTGTAGATATTTGCTTTATGGGTAAGCCCAGGCTCCCGAAAATGGACTTGATCGTCGATCACCCCAGGTAATAAATACTTGCCACCGGCATCAATTTCAATGTGCTTTTCCGCTACCTGTAGATTTGGGCCAATCTTATAGATGCGATCGTCCTTAATCAGTACATCAGCGGTAGAGGTGGTGCCTTCATTTACAATGTTTGCTTCCTTAATTAGATACACGATAGGTGTTTAGTGTCATTGTGAAAAAACGTAATCAAATTTCATGAAATCGAAAAGAAAAGGTATCATTGTAATAGAAAGTTAGACACTGTCTTTCTTTCCATAGCTGGTTGAAAAGATCTTGTGGGGCGCATGCCCCACAATGATCACTTTACACAGAATTCTACAGATCAGCTTTAATCCTTTCCTCTCTATTTGCAACCTCCCAAGCCGTATGAAAAACAAGCTTTGCACGCTTTCGCATGGTATCAAAGTCAATTTTCTCTATCGTATCTGTCGGTTGATGATAATCGGGATGTGTACCGTTAAAGTAAAAGATGATGGGGATGTTGTTCTTAGCGAAATTGTAGTGGTCTGAGCGATAATAAAATCTGTTAGGATCGTTTTCGTCATTGTAGGTGTAATCAAGTTCCAGCTTTGTGTAGGTTTCGTTCATTTCTTCAGATAAGTCGTGCAGTGTATTTGAAAGCTTATCACTGCCAATGAGGTACACATAAGCAGGGTTATCCGCATGAGCTTCATCTACGCGACCTACCATATCAATATTCAAATTTGATACTGTGTTTTCCAAGGGGAAGACAGGGTCAAAGTCTGTGTAATACCTTGAACCCAAAAGCCCTTTTTCTTCTCCTGTAACAGTCATGAAAAGTACGCTTCTTTTCGGGCCCTTGCCTTTCTCTGCTGCCATGGCAAAGGCTTCCGCTATTTCTAACACCGTCACTGTGCCTGACCCATCATCATCAGCACCATTATGAATAGCACTATCAATAATCCCGACATGGTCGTAGTGTGAGGTGATAACAAGCAATTCGTCGGGTTTTTCAGTCCCTTTTAGGTATCCCAGTACATTCTCTGTGGGTACCGGCTTGTCCAGATAATCAGCGTTGAAAATAGAAATAGCTTCATCTCCGATTTTAATGGCATCATAATCTTTGTCAAAAAGCCACTCAGCAAGGGCTGTCCCACCTATTAGTAGTTTGGTGCTACTTTCATCTCTTTGATCAAGACTCAACCTGGGCTGCTTAAGATAAGGTCCGAACCTTGAGATAGTAGCGTTGAAAGCATCTTCATTTTCGAGAATCACAAGAAACCCTGCGGCGCCCGATTCAGTAGATTTTTTTGCAAACTCACGATAGCCATCCAACTTCTCGGTTCTGTAAACTACGTAAAAACCTTGCAGGGATTCGGGATCGGTTTCCTCATCCGCAACCTTAAGTTTTACGTATTCTTCACCGCTTGTTTCTGCACTGGAGTAATAGATAAAATCTTCAAAACCTACTTTCTTCTTTTCGTCCTTTCTAAAATATACGTTACCAATTTGCGCCTCTTGTAGGTCAAATTTTTGTAGGAATGAACCGTCTACAGGCCCTTCCAGGCCCAATTTCTTAAAATGTGCAGCTATGTACTGCGCTGCTTTCTTTTGTCCAGGCTTTCCGGTTTCCCTTCCTTCGTATTCATCGGAAGCAAGTATTGAGAGGTGTGATTTAAGGTCCTTTGATTTAATTGTTTTTGCAAATTTGATTGCAACTTTATCTTGCCCTATAATCGTAAAAGCTGAGAGAATCCCGCTTAGATAGATGACCTTCTTCATGTCTTTGTCTTTACCGTTCTGGAATTCAAAACTAAGAAAATTAATGAGGAGCAAAACCATTGAACTCTACAGGCAGTTTTGCCGAAAATCATTGTAAGACCTTGCGTCTGCTTATCTAAATTTGCACCCATCAATACGCCAAAATGAAGACCAATCTTAGCAACAGAGTTCCATTCGAAAAGAGACATAATGGGCCTTCTTCTAGTCAAGAAGCGGAAATGATCCACGCCATCGGCACTACCTCCCTGGAGGCGCTCATAGAAGAGGCAATTCCCAATAAAATCAGAAAAACCACGCCGCTGAATCTTCCTCCGGCCCTGAATGAGTTTGAATACCTAAACCACATGTCAGAAGTGGCAAAGAAGAACAAGGTTTTCAATTCTTTCATCGGCCAGGGCTATTATAACTGCGTGGTACCCACGGTAATTCAGCGGAACATCCTGGAAAGCCCTGGCTGGTATACAGCATATACACCTTACCAAGCTGAGATCGCACAGGGCAGGCTAGAAGCACTCGTTAATTTCCAGACCATGGTCATTGACCTTACCGGAATGGAGATTGCCAATGCTTCACTTCTGGATGAGAGTACTGCCGCAGCTGAAGCCATGACGATGCTCTTCGGTCAGCGAAAAGGGGCAAAGAAGAAGGCGTGCAGATTTTTGGTTGATCAAAATATCTTCCCTCAAACCCTGGATGTTTTGCGAACCCGTGCCCAGCCTTTTGGCATACAGCTCGAAGTGGTAGATCTTGTGCAAGCCGACATCACGGCTGAGGATGTTTTTGGTATATTTTTTCAGTATCCTAACAACGACGGCTCTATACAAGACTGGTCTTCGTTGGTTGATGCCGCCAAGGAGAACCAGGTATTTACAGCATGCGCCTCAGATCTTTTGGCTTTGACACTGCTTACGCCTCCGGGAGAGTGGGGAGTTGATGTAGTGGTTGGGACCAGCCAGCGTTTTGGGGTACCCATGGGATACGGAGGTCCGCACGCAGCATTTTTTGCAACGCGAGAGGCGTATAAGCGGTCTATCCCAGGACGAATCATTGGGGCTTCAAAAGATGCACAAGGCAATGATGTTTTCAGACTCGCACTTCAAACGAGAGAGCAGCACATAAAGCGAGAGAGAGCCACCTCTAACATATGTACGGCACAAGTACTGCTAGCGGTGATGGCAGGGATGTACTCAGTTTATCATGGCGCACGTGGACTCATCAAAATAGCCAATAGAGTCCATGGGTTAGCAAAAGAAACGGCAAATGCAATAGCCCAATTCGGATTTGAAAATCAAAACGAAGTGTTTTTTGACACGATCAAGCTGTCTTTGCCAAAAGAGCAGCTTCAGGCAGTAAAAGCTATCAGTGAAGAGCACGGAATCAACTTTAGGTATTTTGATGAGGCGCTAGGAATCAGCTTTGATGAGTCCCATACTGTAGAAGATGCCAACGAAGTTGTGAAAATATTCGCTAGACTGGGAGATGCATTTCCTAGTCCCATTTTGGAGGATAGCGAGGTGATCTATCCTGATTCCTTGACCAGGAAATCAGCGTTTATGACGCATCCTATTTTTAGCAAGTATCACACCGAACATGAACTTCTACGCTACATGAAGCGCCTAGAGAACAAAGACCTTTCATTGGTGCATTCTATGATATCACTAGGATCATGCACCATGAAACTTAATGCAACTACCGAGATGATACCGGTGACCTGGCCAGAGTTTGGCAACATGCATCCTTTTGCTCCGAAAGACCAGGCAGAAGGCTATGGCATTATGATCAATGAACTTCATGACTGGCTGGTAGACATTACAGGATTTCATGCCCTTTCTTTCCAGCCAAATTCAGGTGCTCAAGGCGAGTATTCAGGTCTCATGGTTATCAGAGCTTACTTGAGCGGCACAGGACAAGGAAACCGTAATATTGCGCTCATCCCTTCTTCCGCTCATGGGACTAATCCCGCCAGCGCAGTGATGGCAGGTATGAAAGTGGTCATTGTAAAGTGTGATGATCACGGCAATATCGATTTTGACGACCTCAAAGAAAAAGCTGAGAGTCATTCAGAAGAGCTAGCAGCTCTCATGATCACGTACCCCTCTACCCATGGCGTTTTTGAAGAATCCATCATGGAGATTTGTGATTTAATCCATCGAAATGGTGGACAGGTCTATATGGATGGTGCTAATATGAACGCACAAGTGGCATTGACTTCACCAGGGATAATTGGAGCGGACGTTTGTCACCTAAATCTCCACAAGACTTTCTGCATTCCTCATGGAGGTGGAGGTCCTGGGATGGGCCCTATCGGTGTTGCAGAACATCTTGCTCCTTATCTACCAGGCCACATTAGCGAGCACAACGATAATCCGGCAGTTTCTGGTGCACCTTATGGTAGCGCTAGTATTCTGCCCATATCACATGCGTACATTGCCATGATGGGCGCTGAAGGTCTTAAGCAAGCCACGATGCTGGCGATTCTCAATGCAAATTACATTGCCTCACAGCTAAAGGATCACTATCCGATACTTTATACAAACGCTAAGGGCCGCAATGCACATGAACTCATCATCGACTGTCGAGATTTTAAAAAGGCAGGTATTGAAGTAGAGGACATTGCGAAAAGACTGATTGACTATGGCTTTCACGCGCCTACCGTGTCTTTTCCGGTACCCGGTACCATGATGATAGAGCCCACTGAGAGCGAAGTAAAAGATGAACTTGATCGTTTTTGTGAAGCAATGATCTCAATTCGATCCGAGGTGCAGGAAGTCATGGATGGTTTGGCCGATAGAGATAACAATCCGTTGAAGAACGCTCCGCATTCATATAAAGTGCTGGTTGCTGACGAGTGGACGTATCCATACACCAGGGAGAAAGCGGCTTTCCCGGCAGACTATGTGAAGGAAAATAAGTTTTGGCCTTCTGTCAGCAGGGTTGATAATGCGTATGGTGATCGAAATCTTATGTGCAGCTGCCTGCCAGTGAAGGAGTATGAATTGAAGAGCATGATTTCCGAGGAATCCTAGAAAGCTTTTTAATTACACAAACTCACACGGAAAGCACCCTCTACAGTATTATCATCATTGAGGACCGCTTGTAAGTACCCTACGATGGTAGAGTTATTAATGTCAAAAATGGACATAAAACCAGATGTGGCGTCCACGCTTACTGACGGTGAAATCTGAAAAGCAACTTGCACTTGATTTTCATCAATTGCAATCGGACTGACTGTAAAGTCGCCAACAGCCGGGACAAAAATCGCTTTTACGTGAGTGAGCCCTGGACTGGGGAGGGTGCAAGCATCTGTGACTGGTTCATTTTCAGACAAGAACTGTATCCGGAATTGTCTCCCACCTAAAGGAAAGGCATTGGCAAGATCATATTCCCAACTTTCTCCACCAATCGTTCCTGATAGTGGTTGATTTTGTAGATCAAGATCGTTTCCACTACACGCTACCATAAAAAGTAGCACAGAGAAGGATGACATGACAAATAAAGACCGCACATTGCAAAACTAACGGTGAGCGAATGCCACAAAGTGCAAGTCCGCCTTTTTCTTTTAATATCTACGTTAAATGATCAGGAGTTGCTATTTTTTTTCAGGCTTCAGATCATGTTTTTTGAACATGGGTGCCCTTCCTATTTGAGAGCAGATGGGACATTCAAAAGGGTTGTGTCCTCTGGCAGGGCAGAACTCACGTCCGAAGAAAATTATTTGCAAATGCAGCTTATTCCAAAGTTCTTTTTTGAAAAGTCGCTTGCAGTCTCTTTCTGTCTGTACTACGTTTTTTCCGGTAGAAAACCCCCATCTGTAGATCAACCTATGGATATGCGTATCTACGGGAAAAGATGGAACTCCGAAGGCTTGCGACACCACCACTGATGCAGTCTTGTGTCCTACCGCTGGTAGTTTTTCAAGTGCTTCTATATCAGCAGGGACTTGTCCATCGTACTCGTTTACCAGAATCTTCGAAAGCTCTGAAATGCCTTTTGATTTCATGGGGCTTAGTCCACAAGGCCTTATTATATCCCTAATCTCTTTTCTTGGAATTTTTGCCATATCGAACGGATTGTCAGCTACAGCAAAAAGTCCTGGGGTCACTTTGTTCACTCGCTCGTCTGTGCACTGAGCCGACAACAATACCGCAATAAGTAAGGTGTAAGGGCTGTAATGGTCAAGCGGAGCAGGCACCTCCGGGTATAGATGTTCTAGTGTATTTACAACAAACTCAACTTTCTCAGATTTAGTCATATCGACAGGAAATCAATTAAATGATCTGCTTTTCAATTCGAAAATATAGGTTTTAGGTTCAATCCAATGTCTTAGAAATCGGGTTAACTTGTGAAAAATTACCTAAGACATGCCCAAGACCATTATTGTTTCAAACAGACTGCCCATCAAGATCAAACGGGAAAAAAACCAGATGATCTACATGCCTAGTGAGGGTGGCCTTGCTACCGGTCTCGGGTCAATTTATAAGAAAGGCCAGAATATCTGGCTAGGGTGGCCTGGGCTTGCCGTAAACAAGACAGCAGAAAAGGAAGCTATAAAGCAGCGCTTAATAGAGGAAAGTATGCGTCCTGTTTTTTTAAGCGCCCAGGAAATCGAAGACTTTTACGAAGGTTTTAGCAACGAGACGCTCTGGCCAAATTTCCACTATTTTAATCAGTATACCGTCTACGATGAGAATCTTTGGAAGGCCTATCAGAAGGTAAACAGAAAGTTTGCAGCAGCGATAGAGGAGGAATTGGAAGAAGGTGATACCCTTTGGGTGCATGATTACCAGCTTCTTCTCTTACCCAAGATGATTCGAGAGATCAAAGAGAATATTAGCATTGGCTTCTTTCTCCACATCCCTTTTCCCTCCTATGAATCTTTCCGGTTGCTGCCGTGGAGACGAGAGCTGCTGAATGGCATGATGGGCGCGGATTTCCTCGGTTTTCACACCTATGATGATATGCGGCACTTTTTGTCAAGTGTAAATAGATTGGCTGGAATCGGGAATACCAATGGCCAGATAAATGTAGGAAATCGTCCAATATTGGCGGATGCCCTTCCTATGGGCATTGACTATGAAAAATATGCGAATGCAGCATCTCTTCCCGATACACTGGACCGTGAGGTAAGGTACCGTACCTCTCTCGGAGATGTGAAGCTTATTTTGACGATTGATAGACTTGATTATTCCAAAGGAATACCGCAACGGCTTAAAGCGTTTGAGTGCTTTCTTAATGAAAATAAGAGCTTTCTCAACAAGGTATCGTTGCTAATGGTCGTCGTTCCATCGAGAGACAATGTACCAAAATATGCGCAACTGAAGGAAGAAATTGATCTTCTGGTGGGAAGAATCAATGGAAAATTCGGAAGGCTTAACTGGACTCCTATTCATTATTTCTATCGCAGTTTTCCGCTAAATGCGCTGAGCGCCTTTTACCGTATTGCGCATGTTGCGTTAGTTACCCCAATGCGCGATGGGATGAATTTGGTTTGTAAAGAATTCATCGCCAGTAAAATGGACCAGAAAGGAGTGTTGATTTTAAGCGAGATGGCAGGCGCTTCCAAGGAGCTTTCGGATGCAATTCTGATAAATCCAAACAACATAAGACAGATGGTAGATGCCATTTTGGAGGCCTTGACCACGCCAGAGGAAGAGCAGAAACGGCGCATGACAATTATGCAGGAATCCCTTAAACGCTACAATATTCACTCCTGGGTCAACCTTTTCATGGAGCGCCTTACCTACATCAAAAAAGAACAGGAAAACTTGCGCACTAAACCCCTGGAGGAAGGCATCGTGGCAAATCTTAGGGCCAGGTATGAGAAAGCGGAGAGGAGAATTATTTTTCTCGATTATGATGGGACGCTAGTGGGCTTTCACAGCAATCCTGATCATTCTAAACCGGACAAAGAGCTAAAAAGTATTCTCGCAAAACTCACAAGTGATGAAAAAAACCAAGTTACGGTGATCAGTGGAAGAGGTCGAGGTACGCTAGGTAAATGGTTACAGGAATTTCGAGTAGACTTGATTGCAGAACATGGCGTTTGGCACAAAAAGCAGGGCCAGAGCTGGGCGCAATTTACAGAGATGGATACCACCTGGATGGATGAGTTTATTGGGATTTTGGAAATGTATGTAGATCGTACACCTGGTTCATTCATCGAGAAGAAGGACTACTCATTGGTCTGGCACTATCGAAAAGTAGAGACTGGGTTAGGAGAAGTGAGGACCCGCGAGCTTACGAGTCACCTTAAGTACATTTCGTCAGAGAAGGACATCCAGATCATGGAGGGAAATAAAGTGATCGAGATCAAAAATTCCCACATCAATAAAGGATCTGCTGCTGCGGAGTGGCTAAAGCAGGGAACCTATGATTTTGTCATGGCCTGTGGGGATGACCGAACTGATGAAGATACCTTCAAAGTGATGCCCGATGATGCCTATACCATTAAAGTGGGATCTTCGTCTTCCTCAGCCAACTACCGAGTGGAGGACCATACCGACATTAGAAAACTGTTGAGCTCGCTTAATTGACGAGCAGAAAATCGGGCTGATCAAGTTTTCTTGAAATTCTGCTGGCAGCATTAAGCAGACCTACATGGCTGTAGGCTTGAGGGAAATTTCCCCACATACTCCCGTCGCTGGCCTTTACATCTTCGCTCAGCAAGCCCACGTGGTTACCGTAAGACATTAGATTCTCAAAATACTTCATCGCATCGTCGAGCCTTCCTACGCAGGCAAGTGCTTCCACGTACCAGAAGGCGCAGATGAGGAAAGTTGTCTCTGGCTCGCCAAAATCGTCGGTATGCTTGTATCGGTAAAAGAGACCACCTCCAGCATGTAGTTCTTTTTCCAAAGCGACTAAATGGTCTTTTGCTAGCTGGGAATCATGCGGTAAATAGTTCATCATGATCAATTGCAAAGTACTGGCATCCATTCGATCTACACCTATGGCCTGAGCATATCCTTTTTTACTCTTTACGAAACTCCGCTCGATCATTTCCTCGGATCGTTTTTTGAGCTTTATTGCCAGCTCCCCAATTTTTTCGTTCTCTAAAACCTTAGCCATTTTGATTGCAGCACAGCTTCCGGCCCAGTGGAAAAGATAAGTGTAGCAGTGCTGCTGCGCTAGGTTTCTAAATTCCCATAGACCTGCATCTTTCTCCTCAAAGGTCTTCTCGATCATTTTCAATGTCTTGAAAATCAATCCCGAAGCATCAAATCGCTCGCTGAAAATGATTCGCTTGTCATTATATAAGGGCAAAAGAGAGATAAGCACTTGCCCATAAACATCGTTCTGAATATGGGTATAAGCATCGTTTCCTACCCTTACAGGGACATTATCCAGATATCCTTTTAGAGGCATTTCTTTTTCTTCCAAAACTTTATTACCGGATATGCCATAGAGTGGCTGATATCGATCCTCCTCTTCTATCGTGGTATTAAGGATGTAATGGAAGTATTTTTCCAGTTCTTCAAAATGCGCAATGTTGTTAAAGGCATTAAGCGTGTAAAAAGTGTCACGCATCCAGCAGTACCTGTAGT